>NZ_JAIBFH010000367.1 GCF_019459675.1 Arenimonas sp. | reverse complement strand
GCAGTTCGTCCAGCGTGTAGCCCACGGCCAGCTTGGCGGCGATCTTGGCAATCGGGAAACCGGTGGCCTTGGACGCCAGCGCCGAAGAACGCGACACGCGCGGGTTCATCTCGATCACCACCACCCGGCCGTCCTGGGCGTTGATGCCGAACTGCACGTTGCTGCCGCCGGTGTCCACGCCGATCTTGCGCAGCACGGCGATGGAGGCGTCACGCAGGCGCTGGTATTCCTTGTCGGTGAGCGTCTGCGCCGGGGCGACCGTGATGGAGTCGCCGGTGTGCACGCCCATCGGGTCGAGGTTTTCGATCGAGCAGACGATGATGCAGTTGTCGGCGGTGTCGCGCACCACCTCCATCTCGAACTCCTTCCAGCCCAGCACCGACTCTTCCACCAGCACTTCGCCGGTGGGCGACAGTTCGAGGCCGCGGGTGCAGATTTCAAGCAGCTCCTCGCGGTTGTAGGCGATGCCGCCGCCGCTGCCGCCCAGGGTGAACGATGGGCGGATGATGGTCGGGTAGCCCACCGTGGCCTGGATGCGGATGGCTTCGTCCAGCGAGCGCGCCACTTCGGCCTTCGGGCAGTCCAGGCCGATTTCGCGCATGGCCACCCGGAACAGCTCGCGGTCCTCGGCCATGCGGATGGCTTCGCGCGAGGCGCCGATCAGCTCCACGCCGTACTTTTCCAGCACGCCGGCGTCGGCCAGGTCGAGCGCGCAGTTCAGCGCGGTCTGTCCGCCCATCGTCGGCAGCAGCGCGTCGGGCTTCTCCTTGGCGATGATGCGCTCCACCGTGGCCGGGTTGATCGGCTCGATGTACACCGCGTCGGCCATGTCCGGGTCGGTCATGATCGTGGCCGGGTTGGAGTTCACCAGGATCACCCGGTAGCCCTCGTCGCGCAGCGCCTTGCAGGCCTGTGCGCCGGAGTAGTCGAACTCACAGGCCTGGCCGATGACGATCGGGCCAGCGCCGATGATGAGGATGGACTTCAGGTCGGTACGCTTGGGCATGGGTCTACTCGGATGACGCGGAAGGAGGGCCGAGGGGCCTTACGGTGCGGTGGACGGCTGGGTGCGGCCGATGTGCTTGCCCAGGAAGGCTTCCATCGCGGTGTAGAGGTCGATCTGGTTCTGGTAGTCGTAGAAGCCGTGGCCTTCCTTGTCCTCGACGATGGTGACTTCGGGCGCGCGGCCCGCCGCCTCCAGCCGCTCGCGCAGCAGGTTGTACTGGCTGATCGGCACGCGCTGGTCCTTGGCGCCCTGCACCAGCATCACCGGCACGCGGATCTTGTCGATGTTGAAGGCCGGCGACTGCGCCTGCTGCTCGGCGACCGTCTCGGGCATCACGCGGTTGAGGTAGTTGCGCCCGGTTTCGGTTTCGGGGATGTCGCCGTCCTTGAACATCAGCGGCAGGCTGTAGACACCCACGTAGCCGATGGCGCACTTGTACTTGGTGGGCTCGCGCACCACAGTCTGCAGCGCAGCATAGCCACCGTAGGAGGCGCCGTAGGTGCAGATGCGGGACTGGTCGGCAATGCCCTGCCGCACCACGTAGTCCACGGCATCGGTCATGTCGTCGATCATGGTGGTACCCCAGTTGCGGTAGCCCATGCGCTCGAACGCGTTGCCATAGCCACCCGAGCCGCGGAAGTTGACCTGCAGCACCGCATAGCCGCGGTTGGCCAGGAACTGCACTTCGGGATTGAAGCCCCACATGTCGCGCGGACCATGCGGGCCGCCGTGCGGATGCAGGATCAACGGCAGGTTCTTGCCGCCGCCGTTGCGCGGCAGGGTCAGGTAGCCGTGCACCTTGGTGCCGTCGCGGGCCACGAAGGAAATGGCTTCCATCGGCGACATCTGGTCGGGCTTGATCCAGTCCATTGCCGCCAGCAGGAACTTGGCCTGGCCGGTCTGGCGGTCGAACAGGTAGAACGAGCCCGGGTCGACGTCGCTAAAGGCGCGGAACAGCACGAAGCGACCGTCGCGGCTGATTCCGCCGAAGTTGATGGCATGGTACGGGAAGGCATTGATAAGTCCGGCGTAGGTACGGGACTCGACGTGGTCCTTGTTGACGAACTGGTAGCTGGGAACACCGTCCATGTAGCCGACCGCGAGCAGGTCGCGTTCGTCGCTGCTGAACAGGTAGTCCACGCTTTCGACGTTGGCATTGCCCGTCAGCGGCGTGGTGGTGTTGCTTTCCGGGTCCATCATCACCAGGCGGGCGGGTTCACCCTTGTCGCTGACTTCGAACACCACGCGCTTGTTGTCGGCGGCGAAAACCACCGGCCTCTGGACCGCACCGCCCATCTCGGCGCTGTGCACGGTGACCCAGGAGTCGCCGTTGCGGCGCAGGGTGACGGAGTCAAGGTCCTCTTCCTGGCCTACGGCGTAGCGGACCTCGCCCTCATGGTCCACCAGGAAGGTGCCGGCGCGAAGCGGCGCGGACGCCACGGTGCGCACTTCGCCGCTGTACACGTCCAGCCTGGACAGGAAGGCCGACTCGATCGAGCGCGCCACCAGGATGCTGCGGGGCTCGTTCCAGGTCAGGTCGACGATGCCGTAGAAGCCGCCGTTGGGAATATCGATACGCTTGGTGCCGTCGACGTTGCTGGCATACACGTCCGCGGCGCCGACACGGGCGTCGAAACGACCCACCTTCTGCGTGACGTAGAGGAAGAAGCGCTCGTCGTTGACCCAGCGGACACGGTCGATGTGGCGCTTTTCGCCGTAGTCCCACTTGGCCACCAGCTTCATGTCCGAGACCCGGAACGCCGCCAGCACGGTGCGGTCGGACTGCGGCACCGACACGGTGATGTACTCGCCCGTGGGCGAAAGGGAGACGTTGCTGAATTCAGGGTCCTTGAAGAAGTCGCCCACGGGCACGGACTGTGCCTGCACGGCAGAGGTTCCCAAGGCCAGCGATACGGCAAGACAAGCGTTGCGCAAGAAGTTGGTCATCGTATTTCCCGTGGGTTATCTGGCAGCCGACATCAGGTCGACGAATCGGTCGAAAAGGCCCCCGCCGGCGCGGGGGGCCGGGCTGGCTTGCGGGGGGGCCGGGGAGCTGAAAGCA
>NZ_JAIBFH010000362.1 GCF_019459675.1 Arenimonas sp. | reverse complement strand
CCGGGCCGGCCTTCGCCTTGTCCGCGCCTTACAACGCAAAACGCCGGCTTTCGCCGGCGCCTTCACTGCAACCCGTGGCAGCCTGCGCTCAGCGCTGGCGAGCCTTGAAACGCGGGTTGGACTTGCAGATCACGAAGACCTTGCCGCGGCGGCGCACGACCTTGCAGTCGCGATGGCGGGTCTTCGCCGACTTCAGGGACGAGAGCACTTTCATGGCAATTCCTTGGGTAATTGGGGCGATAAAGAAGCGGAAGTATAGACCAGCCAAAATCCGCTTGCAATACAAGCCCTTGTCCGGCCCGCCGGGGGGCAACCCCAGCCCTAGGGCAGGTAAGCCTGGGTGAGGTTGTTCAGGTGCACCCGTTCGGCGTCCCGCAGCAGGGGCGACAGCAGCATCATCACCTGGACGATGCCGCCCCGGATGGCTTCGTTTTCGTCCTTGTCTCCGCGTGCGCTGGCGTAATTCATCCAGAACGTGGCAATGACCAGGATGTTGGTGGCCGTGGCCTCCACTTCGGCGGCGGAGGCCCGCATGACGCCGGCCTGCACCAGGCCCTTCATGCCCGACGAGGCGCCTTCGGCGGCCCGCTTGAGGATGCGGGCGAAGCGCAGGCGCAGGCGCCGGTTGCGGCTGAGGATGTCCACCAGGTCCCGGTACAGGAACCGGTATTCCCAGATGCACTCGAACACCAGGTGCAGCTGCAGCCAGATGTCCTCCAGGTCGCGCAGCCGGCCCTCGGGCGACACCAGTGCCGTGTCCATGCGCTCTTCGTAGCGCGCGAACAGCTGCTCGATGATGTCGTCCTTGTTGCGGAAGTGGTAGTAGAGGTTGCCCGGGCTGATTTCCAGCTCGTCGGCGATGTGGTTGGTGGTGACGTTCGGCTCACCCTGCAGGTTGAACATGGACAGGGACGTGTCGAGGATCCGTTGGCGGGTCTGGCGGGCCATGGGGCGGCGTCAGCCGCGCAGCTTCTTCACGAGGTCCACGTACTTCTTCATGGCGTCCTCGGGCTGGGTGCCGGCCAGCTTTTCCCAGGCCTCGTACTTGGCGGTGCCCACGAAATCGAAGAAACCGGGCTTGGGACCGCTGACGTCGCCCTCCGAACCCTGCTTGTAAAGGCCGTAGAGCCTGAGCATGGTGTCGTTGTCGGGTCGGTCCACCAGGCTCATCACGTCCTGGGCTGCTTTCTGGAACTGTGCTTTCAAATCGGCCATCGATCGATCCCCCGGGTGGAGCGAGGGTGATATCACGCGGCCCAGGGACGGTCAACGCACTGTTTGTCAGCGCGCCGCCGCTCTGGCAAGTTAGCCGGGTACGGCCGGCCATCGCGGCCCGGCCTGGTCCTAGGGCAGGGGAGAGCTCATGAGCTATTTCGTCACCGGCGCAACCGGTTTTATCGGGCGGTATCTGGTCAGCAACCTGCTCAAGCGCAAGGGCACGGTGCACGTGCTGGTGCGCAAGGGCTCGGAGAAAAAGCTCGAGGCCATCGCCGCCAGCATGGGCTGGGACCGCAAGCGCCTGGTCCCGGTCAGCGGCGACCTGTCCAAGCCCAAGCTTGGCCTGAGCGCCGCGCAGGTGAAGGCGCTGTCGGGCAAGGTCCAGCATTTCTTCCACCTGGCCGCCATCTACGACATGTCCGCGGACGCCGCGTCCCAGCAGGTCGCCAACATCGACGGCACGCGCCACGCCATCGAGCTTGCCGCCGCCATCAAGGCCGGCTGCTTCCACCACACCAGCTCCATTGCCGCCGCAGGCCTTTACCCGGGCGTGTTCCGCGAGGACATGTTCGACGAGGCCGAGGGACTCAAGGACCCGTACCTGCGCACCAAGCACGAGTCCGAGGGCATCGTGCGCAAGGAGTGCAAGGTGCCGTTCCGCATCTACCGTCCGTCCATGGTCATCGGCCACTCCAAGACCGGCGAAATCGACAAGATCGACGGCCCGTACTACCTGTTCGGCCTGATCAAGAAGATCCGCGCCACGCTGCCGCAGTGGGTGCCCACGCTGGGCATCGAGGGCGGTCGGCTGAACGTGGTGCCGGTGGACTTCGTGGCCGACGCCATGGACCACATCGCCCACAAGCGGGGCCTGGACGGCCAGTGTTTCCACCTGGTCGATCCCGAGCCCATGCGTTTCGGCGAACTGATGAACACCTTCTGCCGCGCGGCCCACGCCCCCGAAATGACGATGCGGCTCGACGCCCGAATGCTTGCCGTGGTGCCGGGCGCGGTGCGCGGCGCGGTGCTGAACCTGCCGCCGGTGAAGCGCTTCACTTCGATGGTGCTGCGCGACCTGAAGATCCCGCCGGCCACGCTTGCCTTCATCACCTATCCCACCCGCTTCGACACCCGCGTGGCGGAGCGTGCGCTCAAGGGCAGCAAGATCGCCGTGCCCGAGCTGGAAAGCTATGCCTGGCGCCTCTGGGACTACTGGGAGCGCCACCTCGACCCCGACCTGTTCGTCGACCGTTCGCTGCGCGGCAAGGTCGAGAACAAGGTCGTGCTGATCACCGGCGGTTCGTCGGGCATCGGCAAGGCGTCGGCGATCAAGATCGCCGAAGCCGGCGCCAAGGTCATCATCGTCGCCCGCGGCGAGAAGGAACTGTTCGAAACCCGCGACGAGATCATCGCCGCCGGCGGCAAGTGCTGGGCCTACACCTGCGACCTGACCGAGCTGGCCAGCTGCGACGAACTGGTCAAGACCGTGCTGGCCGAGCACAAGCACGTGGACGTGCTGGTGAACAACGCCGGCCGCTCCATCCGCCGCTCGGTGGAGGCCAGCTACGACCGCTTCCACGACTTCGAACGCACGATGCAGCTCAACTACTTCGGCTGCCTGCGCCTGATCATGGGCTTCCTGCCGGCCATGACCCAGCGCCGTCGCGGCCACATCGTCAACATCAGCTCCATCGGCGTGCTGGCCAGTTCGCCGCGATTCTCGGCCTACGTCGCCTCCAAGGCCGCGCTGGACGCGTTCAGCCGCTGCGCCCAGGCCGAGTTCAGCGGCAAGAACATCGCCTTCACCACGGTCAACATGCCGTTGGTGAAAACCCCGATGATCGCGCCGACCAAGATGTACGACTCGGTGCCCACGCTGACGCCGGAAGAAGCCGCCGACCTGGTGGTGAAGGCCATCATCGAACGCCCGAGCCGCGTCGCCACCCGCATGGGCATCTTCGCGGCCACGCTGAACGCGTTGGTGCCCAAGGCCTACGAAGTGATCATGAACACGGCTTTCGAGATGTTCCCGGACTCGGCCGCCGCCAAGGGCGACCGCAAGGCCATCAAGGAAGAATCGGCAACCAACGAACAGGTGGCCTTCGCGGCGCTGATGCGCGGCGTGCACTGGTAAACCGCAGGCCCGGCACGGCCTGCGCGAAGCAGGCCGCGCCGCGGAAAAGCCGACTGGAAGCCGACGCCCCCGGACTCAGGTCCGGGTTTTTGTTGCCGTTACTGGCACTGCCGCCAGCGGACAGGAACGCCTGATCCGGCCGGCGGTTCGAGCTGCAGGCGGGAATAGCGCAGCTCTTCGTACTCGAGCAGGACGGCGCAGGCGTCGTTGACGATGCCGCTGTCGATGCCGTCGCCGCTGGCCAGGCTGATGACCAGCGTGGAGGCAGTGGACCAGATGGCGTTGTTGGCCTGGGGCAGGTCCGCCACGCGCGCGGCCGCGACCCGCCGGCGTTGCGCGCGCTGTTCGTCGGTCAGTTTGGCGACTTCTTCAAGCGCCTTCATGGCTTTGCCGGCGGCTACCGAGGCCGGGTCCTGGAAAACGGCCGGCGCGGCTTCGGCCGGCGGCGGCGTGGCGGTGCTTGCCGCGGGGGCCGCTTCGATCTCGGAGGGTTGGCCGAGCGAAGCCACCGCAAACACCGCGGCGCCCAGGACCAGGCTGCCAACGATGCCCATGTGCTGGCCGCGCCGGATCTCGGCGGCCGCCTTGTCGCGGATGCCTTCCACCAGGGTCGGGGAAGCGAACGGCTCCACCTGCGGCCACAGCGTCCGGCCGTCGATGAGTTCAACGCCATAGCGGCGGGCCAGGTCGCGGGCGAAGGCTTCGGCGGTGCCCAGGGTGACCAGGATGCCGCTGCTGGCGCCCTGCAGCTGCACCGCGTTGGCGAAATCGCGCACGTTGGCCTCGCCCAGGCGGTAGGCCGTGCCGTGCTTGTAGCCCAGCAGGCAACGTTCGTCGCCATTCATCAGCAGGAACTCGGTGCCGCCGTCGCCGGGCTGGCGGCTGGACGGCATTTCAACGAAGCCCTTTTCGCCCAGCGCCTGCAGCACCAGGCCGGCGCATTCGCGCCATTTCATGCCTGCCAGGGCGCTGATGCCGGCGGCCGTCTCGGCCTTGCGGCGGCGGTGCACGCCAAACCACCAGGAGCTTGCTAGGAAGGCCGCCAGGGACACCAGCAGCGCGGTAATGAGCGGGGAAAGGCCAAACATCCAGCGGGCTCCGGGGGCGGTCGAGACGATATCAGGATAACGCGTAATGCCAGCCGTCCCGGCCCCTCAAAGCAAAAGGCCCGGCTCTGGGAGCCGGGCCTTGCCTGGAAAAGATGTCCGCCAGCCGGAAGCCGTAAGGGGAGGGAGCGAACGGACTTCGTTACTGGCTGGCGGACATAAACGGGTTCAACCGGCCTGCGGCGCGACCGGCTTGGGAGCCTTGGGCAGCGCCGGCTTGCGGGCGGCCTTGGCCTTCTTGGCCGCCGGCTTGCGGGCCGGGGCCTTGGCGACCTTGGCCTTCTTGGCCGGCTTGGCCTTCTTGGCCGCGGCCGGCTTGCGGGCGGTCTTGGCCGGAGCGGCCTTGCCCAGCTTGCGCAGTTCGGCGTTGAGTTCATTGACGCGGGCGTTCAGCTCGGCGAGGTCCTCGCGGGCCGGGACGCCAAGGCGGTTCAGCGCACGCTGCACGCGGGTTTCAAAGACAGTCTCGAGGCGGTCCCAGGTGTCGACGGCGCGTTCGCGCACCACGCCCACGCGGTCCTCGACGGCATCGCGCACGGCGTCAACCTTGCCGGTGGCAAGCTTGCGGGTGGTCTGTTCGATGGTCATGCCTTCCTTCACCAGGGCTTCGAAAAGCTTGGAGCCTTCGCCCTGCGCGCGGGTGAACGCGCCCACGCCGGCCATCCAGATCTGCTGCGCCGACTCAACCAGCGAACGCGACATCTGTTCGGCCTTCGCCTGCAGGTCAGGGTTGGACTTGGAGGTGCGCGGCTTGCTGGCGCCAGACTTCGCGCGGACGCTCTTCTTGAGCTTGGCCATGGAACGTTACTCCGGTAGTGAGGGTTGGGCGGCGTGCCCCAGTGGCGCCAATCTGCCGCGCTTGTCTAGAGTTTTCACACCAGAGCGCGCGCCTGCCCGGTGCCTATTTTTGCTGCGCTGCGGACCTGCGGCGCGGGCTGGTGCGGCGCTTCTTGAGCAGCGCATCCACGTCGTCCAGCGCCACGCGCAGGCGCGCCGTGGTGTCGGTGGGTTTGGGCACCAGGCCCAGGCCGTCCATGATCGAAGCGTCCGGGTTGTCCAGCACCTCCGCGCGCAGGCGCAGGCCGTGCCTGGCCAGCACCGGGGCCAGCTGCTCGCGCTTCCTGCGCAGGTCGGCCAGGGTGGAATTGAAGGCGTGCTCGCACACCCGCTGGCGCGATGAGTAGCTGAAGACGTTGGTGAAGAACATCTCGCCATCGTCTTCGTTGGGCTCGAACACCACCTGGTCGGTGTCGGGATACTGCTGGGCGTACTTGGCCAGCCCCACCTGCATGCGCGACTGCAGGATGGTGCGGAAGGTTTGCGAAAGCACCATCGGCAGGCCGCCGTGCGCCAGTTTTTCCAGGCCTTCGGGCGGCCGCCCGCCAAGGCTGGCGTTGAACGGCACGAACGGGTTGATGCCCAGCATCAGGTCGATGCCGTGGTCGAGCACCACCGAGGCGTGCATCGTCCGGCGCAGTGCGCCGTCGACGAAATGGTGGCCGCGGATGTCCACCGGCGAATACAGGCCGGGCAGGGCGGAGCTGGCCTGCACGGCGCGTGAGATCGGCACGTCGTCCCAGCCCTCGCCGCCGAAGCGCACGGCATGGCCGCTGTCGAGGTCAACGGCCACCACGTAAAGCTTGGCCGCCAGTTCGCGGAAGTCGTTGCTGCGGCCGCGGATGGTGAACACGTGGCGCAGGAAGCGCTCGATGCCGCGGTTGTCGAACAGGCCGGTGGGGATGGCCCCGCCGAAACGGCTGATGAGTTCGCTCAGGTGGGAGCCGGAAGGGTCCGTCACCACCCCCTTCCACCAATCGAAGGCCAGGCGCGGCAGGCTGGCGGCCCGCTTGAAGTACTCAAGGAAGGCCGGGCGCAGGAAAACCTCGGGGCGGAAGCGCACCTGGTCGCTGTCGCCGGTGATGAAGATCCGGCACATCTCGGCGGTATCGAGCCGGTTGGCCAGCCCGGCGGCGAGGAAAGCGCCCGAGCTGACGCCGACATAGACCTCCAGCCGGGTCAGGTCCAGGCCCTCGATAGCCACGTCCAGCGCGCGCAGGGCGCCCAGTTCGTACATGCCGCCGATGGGTCCGCCGCCGGCGATGGCCAGGCCGATGCGGCCCTGGCTGGGCTTGCGGCGCTTCCGGGCGGGCTGCAGAACTAGCATGCTATGGGTCGACTCCCTGACAAGGCGCGGCGATTGTAGCCCGCCCACGACCCCGGACAAGCGTGGCCCATCACGAAACCAACCCCGAATGCATCGTCCCGGCGGGCACGCCATGAGTCGCCAGCGGCTGGCCAAGCGCCTGGCCTGGCAGCAGGCCGTGCACGACCCCAAGCGCCAGCCGCTCAACCGGCTGCCCACCTTGCCTTTGCTGCGCGCCTGGCAGACCCAGCGCCTGGCGGATGGGTTCAAGGATTTCCTGGCCAACCCGCGCATGCGTCCGGCCGCCGAGTTCTTCCTGAGCGATCTTTACGGCGACCGGGACTTTTCGGCCCGCGATCGCGACGTCGCGCGGATCATGCCTATCATGTCGCGGCTGTTGCCCGAGTCGCTGATCGCTGCGGCCACCGACGCGATCGAACTGGCGGTGCTGAGCCACGCCTTCGACCTGCGCATGGCGCGCGCCCTGGCCGGCCGGCCCGAGCCGATGGCGCCGATCACGCTGGCCGATTACGGCGATGCCTACCGCCTGACGGGCTGCCCGCGGCTGCGCCGCCACCAGATCGAACTGGTGCTGGGCGTGGGCTGGACGCTGGACGCCTCGGTGCGCAAGCACGGCGTGTTCAAGCTGTTGCGCGCGTCGCGGTTCCCGGCCCGGGCGGCCGGGCTGTCGGAGCTGCAGGGGTTCCTGGAGCGCGGTTTCTCGGCCTTCGACGAGCTCGGCGGCGCCGGCGAGTTCCTGGAGGCCATCGGTCACCGCGAGCGCCAGGCGTCCAGCCGCCTGTTCGCCGGCGACCCGGACCCGTTCGGCGCTGGCGTCAGCCGAACTCCTCGTCGAGGTAGCGCTGGATCTCGCGCTCGATCGGGCCCTTGATGGCGCCCAGCAGGAATCCCAGCGTCGCGGTGACGTGGACTTCCTTGTTGGAAACGGCGATGTGCCCGTCCACGCCGCCGCGGGAGAACTCCATGCTGTTGCCGTTCCAGCCGTATTCGACGTCGAACTTTTCGGCGATGTGTTCGGCCACGCGCTCGATCGCGGCGCGCGCGTCCTTGAGCGGTCGGGAATGTTTGCGGCGGATATCAATATGGGACATGGGGCTCTCCTCGGCGGCCTATTCTGCGTTGATTCGCCGTAACCACCAAGGGCGTGCCGGGTTTGGGCCGTGTTAGATTCCCCCGCGGAGGAACCCGGATGCAGCTGACTTTTCCCAACGGCGAACACGCCAGCGTCACCCTGCAGGGCGAGGTGACCGTGGGCAGTCGCGCCGGCAGCCGGGTCTGCCTGCCCGAGCAGGGGCTGGCGCCCCACCACGCCAGCTTCCAGCAGGACCGGCGCGGCCTTTGGCTGCGCGTGCCGGCCGGTGCGCACGGGGTGCACCTCAACGCACGGCCGGTGCGTCGCCTGGCCCAGCTGCGCGCGGGCGACCTGGTGTGCCTGGACAAGCTGCGGCTGGTGGTTCGCGCCGACGACCTGCCCGAGATCGATCGCCGCATCCCCGTGTCCCCCCCCGCCGCCATCACCGAGTCGCAGCGCGTTCCGGCGTCCCGCGTGGTGCTGCGCGGCCTGTCTGGCCAGCACTTCGGACGCACCTACACCCTGACCGAGCCTCGCCTCATGGGTCGCTCGGCGTCGGCCGACATCCGCCTGGACGACGTGGCGGTGGCCGAGCGCCACGCCGTGGTCGAACTGCACGGCGACCGGGTAGTGCTGCGTGCCATGGGCAGCGACAGCAGCCAGGTCAACGGATTCCCGGTACGGGATGCCGTGCTGGCACCGGGCGACCAGATCGCCATCGACCAGCACCGATTCGTTCTGGAGGCCCCGGGACTGCCGCTGCGCGGCCAGATGGGCGGGCAGAAGCCCGTCGTCACCACCCACACGCAGACCATGAACGCCGTGCGCGTGCCGCTGGGCAACGACCCGGCGCCCGCCCGGGAAGAGCCGGTGGCGTCTGAGCCCAAGCGCGACCCGGTGGCGCTGTGGTGGCTGATCGCGGCGGCCACCGTGCTGGCCGCGGCGATGACCGCACTGCTGATCTATGCGCCGCGCATGGGTGCCTGAGCAGGCGGCTTGCGAAACCGCCACCACAGCCGAAGCCCCAGCAGCAGCGCCAGCACGGCGGCATAAACCAGCGGTTCGCGCAGGTCCGACTTCACCAGCCACAGGTAGTGCAGCACGCCCAGCACACCGACGACGTAGGCCAGCTTGTGAAGCTGCCCCCAGCGCCTGCCGAGCCGCCGCATCCAGCCCCGGGTGGACGTCAGCGCCAGGGGCACCAGCAACAGCCAGGCGGCGAAGCCCACGGTGATGTAGGGCCGCTTCACGATGTCGTCCAGAAGCTGCTGCCAGTACTGGCCCAGGTCCAGCACCACGTAGGTGGCAAGGTGCAGGCTGGCGTAGAAGAAGGCGTACAGGCCCACCAGTCGCCGGAAGCGGATGGGCCACGGTTGGCCCAGCAGCCGCCTCAGCGGCGTCATCGCCAGGCCCAGCAGCACCAGTCGCAGCGCCCATTCACCGGTCTGGTGGGTGATGGCCGCCACCGGGTCGGCGCCCAGCGTGCCGCCGAACGCTGCCTGGACCAGCAGGGCCAGCGGCAGCAGCGCCAGTGCGTGGGCCAGCGCCTTGATGCCAACCCATCGCCACTGCGGCGACGGCCGGCTCAGAACCACCGGCGCAGGTCCATGCCTTGGTACATCGACGCCACCTGGGCGGCGTAGCCGTTGAAGGGCAGGGTGGGGATGCGGTCGGCGAACAGCTTGCTTGCCGTGCCGGCGATGCGACGTTCGCTGCGCTGGCTCCAGCGCGGATGGTCCACGTCGGGGTTCACGTTGGAATAGAAGCCATATTCCCCGGGCTGTGACTGGTTCCAGCTGGTCACCGGCATCTGTTCGGTGAAGTCGATGCGCACGATCGACTTGATGCTCTTGAAGCCGTACTTCCACGGCACCACCAGCCGCAGCGGCGCTCCGTTCTGGTTGGGCAGCGGCTTGCCGTACATGCCGGTGGCCAGCAGGCTCAGTGGATTCATGGCCTCGTCCAGCCGCAGGCCCTCGCGATAGGGCCATTCAAGCGCCGGGACGCGGATGCCCGGCATCTGGTCGGGGTCGGCGAGGGTAGTGAAGGCGACGTACTTCGCGCGCGAATTGGGCCTGAAGCGCCGCAGCACTTCACCCAGCGGCACGCCCTGCCAAGGGATCACCATCGACCAGCCCTCCACGCAGCGCAGCCGGTAGATCCGGTCCTGCTCGGCGTGGGGCTTGAGGAAGTCGTCAATTGCGAACGTGCCGGTCACTTCGGCCTCGCCGCCCACCACCACCGACCATGGCGACGGCTTGAGGCTGGCGGCGTTGCGAGCCGGGTCGCCTTTGTCGGTGCCGAACTCGTAGAAATTGTTGTAGCTGGTGGCGTCCTGCAGCGTGGTCAGCTCGTCGCCCGCCAGGAAGCCATCCGTGGAGTCGGGTTTCCGGGCGACGGCAACGGCCGGCGGGTCCTCGGGCCCGGCGCAGCCCGCCAGCGCCAGCAGTGGACTGGCCAGGCCCAGTCCCATCAGCTGCCGCCGGCTCCGGTAAACGTGCTCCGGTGTGATCTGCGATGAGGGGATGTCGTCGGGCTGGCGTTCGTTCACGGGCGGGTTCCAGTTTTCGCCCCTTCGGGGCCGGTCGGGATGGCTATACTCGTCCAACAGAGGGGGCCACCGGGGAGAAGGATGCGCCTGGTTGACGCGTTCGAAGCGTCGGAAAGCGTCGTTGCGGTGCTCAGCGCCAGCGACGGCGTGTTCTTGGGTGTCAACCGCGCGTTCGAGCGTAGCACCGGCTACCGTCGCGAAGAGGTGATCGGCCGCCTTCCTGTCGAAGTGGACCTGTGGCCCGATCCGGAATTCCGCACCCGCATCTGGAGCCTGCTTCGTTCCGACCAACGCGTGGTGCAGATGCCGCTGCGCCTGGCCTGCGCCGGCGGACGAGTGCTGTCGGGCAACATCAGCGTCGAGCTGGCGGTGGAGGATGGCCAATCGCTGCTCTTTTGCCTCGTCAACCTGCTGCCCGAGGGGCAGGACGTGGTGGAGGCGCCAGTGGCGGACGTGCACTACCGTTCGCTTTACCTGGCGGCGTCGGAGGGTATTTACCGCTGCCTGCCCAGCGGCGGGTTCCTCGATGTGAATCCGGCAATGGCCCGCATCCTGGGCTACGACTCGCCGCGGCAGCTGCTGGTGCAGCTGGGAAAATCCGCCGCTGATCTTTACGTGGACCCGGACTACGTTGCCCGCGCGCATTCGATCCTGAACACCGGCGGGCGTCTCGAGCGAAAGCGCGCCAGGGTGTACCGCCGCGACGGCCGCGTCATCTGGATCAGCGAGAACGCACGCGCCATCCTCGACGCCCACGGGCAGGCGCTGGTGTTCGAAGGATCCCTGGTGGACATCACCGCCCAGGTGGAGGCCGAGCAGGCCCTGGGCGAGTCCAAGGCGCTTTACCAGGTGCTGGTGGAGAACAGCCGCGACGGCGTGTTCCTGATCCAGCGGGGCGTGGTCATCTTTGCCAACCAGGCCATGGCCCGCATCCTGGGCTATGGCTACGGCGAAGTCGCCGGCATGCAGTACATGGCGCTGGTGGACGAAAGCGACCTGGGTGCGCAGGCCGTCAGGCGCGAACAGCGTGAGTCCGGCTCACGCGACACCCAGGTCTATGAAGTCCACCTGCGCCGCAAGGATGGCTCACGCATCCTGTGCGAAGTGCGCGCCGACGCCGTGGAGTACCAGGGCGACATTGCGTCCACCGGCACGTTGCGTGACGTCACCGAAGACCGCCGCCGCCAGAACGAGGTGGCCGACGCCGAACAGCGCTACCGGGAATTGTTCGAGAATTCGCCGGCCGGCCTGTTCCGCTCCTCGCTGGACGGCCGGCTGATGGAAGCCAACCGGATGCTGGCCGGCATCCTGGGTTATGAAAGCGCCGACGAGTTCAAGTCAGCGGTGACCCGGATGGACCAGGTCTATGCCAATCCCGCCGAGCGAGTGCAGCTGGTCGAGCTGGCGCTCAAAGACGGCTCGTTCAACCATATCGAGACCCAGGTGGTCACGCGCGAGGGTCGACTGAAGTGGGTCAGCGCCAGCGTACTGTTGATCCGCGACGAGCGCGGCGAACCGCTGCACTTCACCGGGTCGGTGCTCGACATCGACCAGCGCCATGAGATGCAGCAGGCGCTGCTGCGCTCGGAGAGCAAGTACCGCACGCTGGTGGAGCACAGCCAGGTGGGTGTGTTCATCATGCAGGGGGACCAGTACACCTACGCCAACCATGCCTTCGCGGCCATGCTGGGGCGGGAAGACACCGGCCTGGCGGGGGTCAGCTTCAAGGACATCATGACGCCGGGCTCGGTGCTGATTTCCGAGGGCCGCGACCGCGACCGGTTGGCCGGGCTGCCCGTGGCGCCCGACTTCGAAACCTGTCTGCTGCACGCGCAGGGCAGGCGGGTGCACGTCCGGGTGAGCATCGGGCCGGTGATGCTGGACGGCGTGGAGCATTTGACCGGCACGGTGCTCGACATCACCCGCCAGCGCGAGGCGGAAGAGCGCCTGCGTCACCACGCCACCCATGACCCGCTGACCGGTCTGCCGAACCGGATGCTGTTCAACCAGCGCCTGGCCGACGCCATGCTGAAGTGCTCGGACGATCGGGACCGTCGCCGCCGTCCGTATGCCGTGCTGTTCCTGGACCTGGATGGGTTCAAGTGGGTGAACGACAGCCTGGGCCATGGGGCCGGCGATCGCCTGCTGGTGGAAATCGCCCGCCGCCTCGAAGACAGCCTGCTCGAGCACGTGCTGATTGCCCGCTATGGCGGCGACGAATTCACCCTGCTGCCCGACGGCGACTGCGACCACGACCGGGCCGTGGACATCGCCCGCAAGGTGCTGAAGCTGTTCGAGCGGCCCTTCGAGATCGCTGGCCAGCAGGTGTTCTCCGCGGCCAGCGTCGGCATCGTGATCGGCAGCACCGATTACGAATCGCCCGACCAGGTGCTACGCGACGCCGATACCGCGATGTACCGCGCCAAGGCGGCGGGCAAGTCGGGCTACGTGATCTTCGACGAGGCCATGCACCAGCAGGCGCTGAGCCGCCTGCAGCTGGAAACGGACTTCCGCCTGGCCGTGGAGCGCTCGGAGTTCCGCCTGCACTACCAGCCGATCATCGAACTGGCGACCGGCCAACTGGTGGGAGCCGAGGCGCTGGTGCGCTGGCGGCATCCCTTGCGGGGGCTGCTGCCGCCCGCCGATTTCCTGGCCGTGGCCGAGGAAACCGGGCTGATCGTCGAGATGGACGCCTGGGCCCTGCGCGAGGCCTGCCGCCAGTTGGCGCACTGGCGCGCCGGCTACCCCGAACACCGGGGGCTGACGATGAACGTCAATGTGGACGAACGGCAGATGCTTTCCCCCGAGATCGTCGAGGAAGTCTTCAGCCTGCTGCAGACGCACGGCCTGCCGCCGGCCAGCCTGCGCCTGGAGGTCACCGAAACCGCGTTCCGCGCCGGACGCGGCCAGGCCGAGCAGCGCCTGCTGTCGCTCAAGGCGCTGGGCGTGGGGCTGGTGGTGGACGACTTCGGCACCGGCTATTCGTCGCTGGAGTCGTTCGCCGCATCGCCCTTCGATGCGCTCAAGATCGACCAGGTCTTCATCCGGGACATCGAGTCCAACCCGCGCCATCGCGCCATCGTGCGCACCATCACCGCCTACGCCGACGAAATGGGACTTGCGCTGACCGCCGAGGGCAGCGAAACCCGCGGCCAGCAGGCGATGCTCAAGGCGCTGGG
>NZ_JAIBFH010000345.1 GCF_019459675.1 Arenimonas sp. | reverse complement strand
GGGGTGGCGCTGCGCGCCACCGGGGGCGGGGCGGCGACCGGCGCCGGGACCGGCGCTGCCACCACGGGGGCGGGTGCCGGCTGGGCAACGGGCGGCGGCGTCACGGGGGCAGGCGTTGCCGGTACCGGTACCGGGGCCGGGGCCGGCGCGGCGGCCGCGGCGGCGGCTTCGGCGGCGGCACGCTGGGCGGCGGCCTCGGCGTCGCGCAGCCGCTGCTCTTCGCGGGCAGCCTCCTGGGCTACGCGGTCGGCGGCACCCACCTGGCCCTTGGCGATCGCGTCGGTGATGCGGGGCAGGGCCGGCGCCGAGGCGTCGGTCTTGGCGATCAGGTCGCGCAGGCGCTCGGCCTCCACGAAGTCTTCGCGGCCAATAGCCTGTTCGGCCGCGATGATGGCGTAGGGCATCAGGTCGATCAGGGCGCTTTCCGCCGAGGCGTCCGGCTTGTCGCTCTTCTCGCGCAGCGCCAGGTAGTACTCCATGGCGCTGTCGCCAGCCGGGGCGTACAGGCGCTGTTCGCGCAGCGCCTGGCTGCCTCGGCTCCGCAGTTCGTCCACGCTGAGGCTGGCAAGCGCCGCCTTGGCGGCTTCGGCGGCCTGCTGGGCGGCGAGCTCTTCGGCGCTGGGGCCAGCGGCCTCAGTGGGCGCGGCGGGGGCAGGAGCCGTCGTGGCGGGTTCGTCCTTGGAGCAGGCCGCCAGACTCAGGCCCAGGGCCACAGCGATGCCCCAGCGCAGGGCGCGGGGGGTGGAAGAGGTCGCAGCGTTCATGGTGTTCCCCTGAAAAATCACTAAATCATTACGTTCAGCACATAAGAGTTTGGCCGCTTTGTCAAGCGTGGCCCGTATCGAACCTTGATTAAGCGCACAGTTCGCGCGGCAGGTGTTGGCCTATTTGCCAATGCAGAAGTCGCCGAAGATGCGGCCCAGCAGCGCGTCGGCGTCGACGCGGCCGGTGATTTCGCCCAGCGCGTCCTGGGCCTGGCGCAACTCTTCGGCCGCCAGCTCACCGGCCCCCCGGTGAAGCTGGGCGGCCGCGCGCTCCCGGGCGGCGGCGGTGCGTGCCAGCGCGTCCAGGTGCCGGGCGCGCGCGCTGAAGGCGCCCTCCACACCCTCGCCCAGCCCGGCGGCGGCACGCAGCGCGTCGCGCAGCGCCTCAAGGCCCTCGCCGGTCTGCACCGACAGCCAGAGGTGGCGGCCGTCGGGCCTTTGTTCCGCGTGGGCGGCCTGGCCGCTGAGGTCGGTCTTGTTGTGCAGCCAGAGCACTGGTGAAGCCGGGTCGATGCCGGGCAGCGGCAGGTCAGGCCGGCTGTCGTCCAGCACCACCAGCACCAGGTCGGCCTTGGCCAGTTCGCCGTGGGCGCGCCGGATGCCTTCGCGCTCCACCGGCTCCTGGGTGTCACGCAGGCCCGCGGTGTCCACCAGCGTCATCGCCACGCCGTCCAGGCGGATGGCCTCGCGCAGCAGGTCGCGGGTGGTGCCGGCCACGGGGGTGACGATGGCGCGCTCTTCGCCGGCCAGAACGTTCAACAGCGAAGACTTGCCGACGTTGGGCGCGCCGGCAATCACCACGTGCAGCCCGTCCACCAGGCGCTTGCCGCGCGCGGCGTCGGCACGCAGGGCCGACAAGCCGGCGGCAACGCCCTGCAGGCGCTGGCCCAGTTCGGGTGCCGCCAGGAAGTCGATTTCCTCGTCCGGGAAGTCCAGCGCCGCCTCTATCCACACCCTCAGCGCCGTGAGGCCTTCCAGCACGGTGTCGACGCGCCGCGAAAACTCGCCCTGGAGCGACCGGCGCGCGGCGCGCGCGCCCGCTTCGCTGCCCGCTGCGATCAGGTCGGCAACGGCCTCGGCCTGGGCCAGGTCCAGGCGTCCTTCCAGGAAAGCGCGTTCGGTGAATTCGCCCGGTCGTGCCGGTCGCGCACCCAGGGCCAGGCAGCGGCGCAGCAGCTGCGACAGCAGCACCGGGCTGCCGTGCCCCTGCAGCTCCAGGGCATCTTCGCCCGTGTACGAATGCGGGCCGGGGAAGAAGATCAACAGGCCGTCGTCAATCAACGCTCGCTCGGCGTCCCGGAACCGGACGTAGTGCGCGTAGCGCGGCTCGGGCGGGCGACCCAGCAGGGTGCTGGCGATCGCCCGGCAGCCGGGTCCACTCAGGCGCACGATGCCGACGCCGGCGGCGCCGGCAGCGGTGGCTATCGCGGCGATGGTGTCGCGTGGGTCCATGGCGGAATGGTGGCAGAAATCCGTGGCCACGGACTCACGCGCACCGCCGCCGGAAAAAGAAAGGGAGGCGGTTGCCCGCCTCCCCCGATACTTCACTGACGATGGTTACGCTGGATCCGGCCGGATCGCCGTGACTCCCTCGCCAGGATCGCTCAGCTCGACGCCACCGGCGTGGTGGACTGGCCGTGGCGCTTGCCGATGACGTACTGCTGGGCCAGGCCCAGGATGCCGTTGGTGCACCAGTACAGCACCAGGCCCGAGGGGAAGAAGGCCATCATCACGCCGAACACCAGCGGCATGAAGGTCATGATCTTCTTCTGCATCGGGTCCATGCCCGGCGTCGGCGTCATCTTCTGGGTGAGGTACATCACCGCCAGGTTGACCGCCGGCAGAATGAAGTACGGATCGGGCGCGGTGAGGTTCTGGATCCAGCCGATCCACGGCGCCTGCCGCATTTCGACGCTTTCGAGCAGCATCCAGTAAAGCGCGATGAAGATCGGGATGGTGATCAGGATCGGCAGGCAGCCCGCGGCCGGGTTCACCTTCTCCTTCTTGTACAGCTCCATCATCGCAACCTGGAACTTCTGCTTGTCCTCGCCGTAGCGCTCCTTCAGCGCCTCGATGCGCGGCTGGATCGCGCGCATCTTGGCGAAGCTCTGGTACTGCTTGGCCGACAGCGGATACAGGATCAGCTTGATGATCAGCACCGTCAGGATGATCGCCCAGCCCCAGTTGCCGGTGAGGTCATGCAGGGGCTTGAGCACGTAGTCGAACATCGGCTGCGCCAGGACGGTGAAGATGCCGTAGTCCAGCGTGAGCTTGAGGCCCGGCGCGACGGCCTGGAGCTGTTCCTGCAGCTTGGGGCCGACCCACAGGGTGGCCTCGCGGGTGACCGACAGGCCGGGGCCCACTTCGATCTGGCCGCTGACGCTGCGCACCAGGTAACGCGGGTTGCCGTTGGTGAGCGGGGCGAGCGAGAAGCTCTGCGGCTCGGTCTCGCCGGGCACCCAGGCCAGCACGAAATGGTGCTGCGGCATCGAAATCCAGCCACCGGTGACGTCACGCGACTGGGCGCCGTCCTCGAAGATGTCCGGGATCTTGAACTTCTCGAACTTCTCCAGCGGGCTGTACCAGGCGGCGCCGATGAAGCTGTAGGCCTCGGGGTTGGTCAGGCCGGAAGTGCGCGAGGTCGGCGGCGGCGGCGAGCGCAGCAGCTGTTCGTAGGCCGCGCCGCGCCACGGCGTGGCGCCCTGGTTGCGGATTTCCTGCCGCTGGGTGATGGCATAGGAACCGCGAGTGAAGATGAACGTCTTGCGGACGCTCAGGCCGCTGGCGGCGTCGGTCCAGACCAGGGGCACTTCGAGCTGGGTGGCGCCGTCGGCCAGACGGTAGTCGCTGCGGCCGTCCTCGGCCCGGTAAATGGCTTCGTGGCTGGGAGCCGCGCCGGCGCTGCCGGCTACGGCCACCAGGCCCGACTGGGCGACCGAGTAGTGGCGCGGGTCGGTGTCGAGCAGCTTCACTTTGATGTCAGGCTGGTTCTTGTTGACCGGGTAGGCCAGCAGTTCCGCGCCCACCATGCTGCCGCCGCGCAGGTCCAGCTGCATCCGCAGCACGTCGGTGGTGATGGTGAGCGGCGCCGGCGCGTTCGCCGCGGCAGGCGCTCCCGGGGCCGGGGCAGCGTCGGGACTGGCCACCGCGGGTATCTCGGCGGCCGAAGGAATGGCGCCGGCATCCGGGATCTCTAAGCCAGAGGGCACGGCCGTTGCCGCGGCAGGTGCCGTGGCCAGGCTGGGTTCCGGTGCAACCGGGGCCTTGTTCCACTCCAGGAACAGCAGGAAGGCAACGGCGAGCCAGGCAATCAGGAGGAACGAGCGGGTCTGGTTCATGGGCAGGCTGCTGGCACCGGCGTGGGGCCGGGGCCGGGCACAAGGTCTCGGTCAGGAATCGGAGGCGGGGCGTTCGGACGCGCCGGGGGAGGCCGGCATTGTGCCGGGCGGGGGCGCGGGCTTCAACGACCGTGCGCGTTCGAACAGCGGTACCAGCTGTGCGCGGATCTCGCTGTTGCTCAACAGTTTGGCGCCTGGCTGCACCAGAAGCACGTAGTCGCCGGGCGGCAAGCAGGCCATTTCATGGCGGAAGAACTCGCGGGCGACCCGCTTGATGCGGTTCCGGCCGACGGCCCGCTTGTCCACTTTCTTGGACACGGTAACGCCGAGCCGGGGCACGGTGGCCTCGGCCCGGACGTGGGCATGCAGTCGCATATGGGGGCTTGTCAGCCGCCGCGCACCCTTGAAGACCGCCTGGTACTCGGCCGAAACGTGCAGACGCACGCCGGGGGGGAACGCGTAGGGCTTGACGGGCGGGGTCGTAGTCACGGCCCGCTGGGTCGCCGCCGGAAAGCCGGCGGCAACGCGTCAGACTGCCAGGCGGGCGCGACCCTTGGCACGGCGGCGCGACAGGATCTTGCGGCCGTCGGCGGTCGCCATGCGGGCGCGGAAGCCGTGGTCACGCTTACGCTTGAGGTTGCTGGGCTGGTAGGTGCGCTTGGTCGCCATGATGGCACTCGATTGATTTTAGGGCGGAAAAGACCGTGGACTATAGCGGTACCCGGCCGGGCGCGTCAAGCCAGATTCGCGTGGCGGGCCAGGCCCGGCGGCGTTATGCTTCTCGCCCCGCCCACTTATACACAGCCGCGCCCTGGCGCGGCTGCTCCCCGGACTTTCGCTTGAACATGGATGCTGCCTGGCCCCGCTGCCTGGAACGACTGGAAACCGAACTGCCGGCTGAAGAGATTCATGCCTGGCTCCGCCCGCTGCAGGCGCAGTCCGGCGCCGAGGGGCTGACCCTCTATGCGCCCAACGAGTTCGTGGTGGACCGGGTGCGTGAACACTACCTGGTGCGCATTCGCGAGCTGATGGCGCACTTCGTCGGCGGCCCGGCCCCGGTGGCGCTGGCCGTGGGCTCGATCAAGCGCGCCGACGCCCCGGTGGCGGCGGCGTCCGGCCCGGTCAGCGCCAGCCGCACGGGCAGTGCCCCGGCGCCGGTGGCCTTCTCGGGCAACCTCGACAGCCACTACAACTTCGACAACTTCGTCGAGGGCCGCAGCAACCAGCTGGGTCGCGCCGCGGCCCTGCAGGTCGCCCAGAACCCCGGCAAGGCTTACAACCCGCTGCTGCTTTACGGCGGCTCGGGCCTGGGCAAGACCCACCTGATGTACGCCGCCGGCAACCTGATGCGGCAAAACAACCCGGGCATGCGCGTGCTTTACCTGCGCTCGGAGCAGTTCTTCAGCGCGATGATGAAGTCGCTGCAGGAGAAGTCGATGGACCAGTTCAAGCGCCAGTTCCAGCAGGTGGACGCGCTGCTGATCGACGACATCCAGTTCTTCGCCGGCAAGAACACCACCCACGAAGAGTTCTTCCACACCATCAATGCCCTGTTCGACGGCAAGCAGCAGATCATCCTCACCTGCGACCGCTACCCGCGCGAAGTGGAAAACCTCGAGACACGGCTCAAGACGCGGCTCACCTGGGGCCTGTCGGTGGCGATCGAGCCGCCCGATTTCGAAACCCGGGCCGCGATCATCACCGCCAAGGCGGTTGAACGCGGGATCGAGCTGCCCGACGACGTTGCCTACCTGATCGCCAAGCGGATGCGCTCGAACGTGCGCGACCTCGAGGGCGCCCTGAACACGCTGGCGGCGCGCTCGAACTTCATGGCCAAGCCGATCACGGCCGAGTTCGCTCAGGAAACGCTGCGCGACCTGCTGCGCGCCCAGCAGCAGGCCGTGTCCATCAGCAATATCCAGAAAACGGTGGCAGACTACTACCAGCTGCGCATGGTGGACCTGTTGTCCAAGCGGCGGACACGCTCACTGGCGCGTCCGCGGCAAATGGCAATGGCCCTGTCCAAGGAACTGACCGAGCACAGCTTGCCGGAAATCGGCGATGCCTTCGCGGGGCGTGACCACACCACCGTGATGCACGCCTGCAAGGTCATGCGCGAACTGCGTGAGATCGACGGCAAGCTGCGGGAAGACTGGGACAAACTGCTGCGCAAGTTGAGCGAATAACGGCGGCACGAGGCCTGGGGACGGCCTGTGGACAACATGGGGGCAAGTTTTGCGCCCTGAACTTACCCACAGGTTGTGCCACCCTGTCCCGAGCCTGGCACACAGCCTTGTAAGTCGTTATAAACTAAAAAATATAAACGGGTTGTGTGTGTTATCCGTACAAAATCCCGGCTCTACCACCACCACTTTCTTTAAATATCCACTCTTTGGTGCTTGGGGATCTGCATGCGTTTCAGCCTGACGCGAGAAGTCCTACTCAAACCGCTGCAGCAGGTCGTCAACGTGGTCGAGCGGCGGCAAACCCTGCCCGTCCTGGCCAACCTGCTGGTCAGCGTCGAAGGCAGCAAGCTGTCGATGACCGGTACCGACCTGGAAGTCGAGATGGTGGCGCGCACCGACGTGGACGACGCCCAGTCGGGCGAAACCACCATCCCGGCGCGCAAGCTGTTCGAGATCGTTCGCGCCCTGCCCGATGGCAGCCGGGTCACCGTCAGCCAGACCGGCGACAAGGTCACCGTGCAGGCCGGACGCAGCCGCTTCACTCTGGCCACCCTGCCCGGCAACGATTTCCCGGCCGTGGAAGACCTCGACCTGGTCGAGCGCATCCGCGTCCCCGAAGCGGCCCTGAAGGAGCTGATCGAACGCACGGCGTTCGCCATGGCCCAGCAGGACGTGCGCTATTACCTCAACGGCCTGCTGCTGGACCTGCGCGAGGATTCCCTGCGCTGCGTCGCCACCGACGGCCACCGCCTTGCCCTGTGCGAAGCGCCGCTGCCGGCCGGTGCCCAGACCCGCAAGCAGATCATCCTGCCGCGCAAGGGCGTGCTGGAGCTGCAGCGCCTGCTCGAAGGCGGTGACCGCGAGGTCGAGCTGGAGGTGGGCCGCAACCACCTGCGCATGCGTCGCGAGGACGTTACGTTCACTTCCAAGCTCATCGACGGCCGGTTCCCGGACTACGACGCCGTGATTCCGATCGGCGCCGACAAGGAAGTGAAGGTGGACCGCGAAGCCCTGCGCGCTGCCCTGCAGCGTGCGGCCATCCTGTCGAACGAGAAATACCGCGGCGTGAAGCTGGAAATCAGCCCGGGCCAGCTGCGCATCGTCGCGCACAACCCCGAGCAGGAAGAGGCGCAGGAAGAAGTCGAGGCCGAGACCAAGGTGGACGGCCTGAGCATTGGCTTCAACGTCACCTACCTGCTGGACGCCCTGAGCGCGCTGCGCGAAGAGCACGTCATCATCAACCTGCGGGATGCCAATTCGTCGGCCCTGGTCCGCGAGGCCAGCCACGAGCGCAGCCGCCACGTGGTGATGCCGCTGCGCCTGTTACCCCCGCCCTACCCGTTCCCCCCCCCCCCCCGGCGTTTGCGGGGCGTCGTCGTTTTGATGCCCCGCCCGGCGCGTGCCTGCCCCGGTCCCCCGGGGCTCCGGAGGCGCCGTGCGGCTGACTCGTCTTGACGTCAGCCGG
>NZ_JAIBFH010000014.1 GCF_019459675.1 Arenimonas sp. | reverse complement strand
GCCGCCGCTGTCCAGGCGCCGGAACTCCTCGAAGATCACCGTCTGGTCGGCGGGGTCGATGCCTAGGCCCGTGTCCCACACTTCGATGGCCAGCGCATCGCCGCGGCGGCGGCAGCCCCCCACGATGCGGCCGCGCGCCGTGTAGCGAACGGCATTGCCCAGGAAATTCTGCAGCACGCGCCGCAGCAGCTGCGGATCGGTGAAAACCCAGGCCGAGCTGGGCATGCAGTCCAGCGGCAGGCCCTTTTGTGCGGCCAGCACGCGGAACTCGGCGACCAGCGGCTGCAGCAGGTCGTTGATGCGCAGCACCTGCCGCTTGGGCTCCATGCCGCCCGCATCCAGCCGCGAAATATCCAGCAGCCCCGACAGCAGCGATTCCGCCGACCCCAGCGCACCGTCGATGTTGGCCAGGGCCTCGCGGTGCGGCGGCAGCGACAGCTGCGGGGCCAGTGCGTGCACGAACAGATGCGCCGCGTTGAGCGGCTGCGCCAGGTCATGGCTTACCGCCGCCAGGAAGCGGGTCTTGGCGCGGTTGGCGCGCTCGGCCTCGGCCTTGGCGCCGGCCAGCTCGGCGGTGCGATCCACCACGCGCTGTTCCAGGGTTTCAGCCACCACTTTGAGCTCGGACTCGCTGCGCCGGAAGTCGGTGACGTCGGTGAAGGTGGCCACGAAGCCGCCGCCGGGCATCGGGTTGCCGCGGATTTCCACCACCATTTCACCGAAGCGGCGCTCGGCGACGTAGGGCGTGCCGGCCTGCATGTGCTGCAGCCGCTTCGCCACCCCGCTGGCCACCGCGCCGGTGTCGGCATGGCCGCGCCGCAGGTTGTGCTCCACCAGGCGCGCCACCGGCACGCCCACCTGCAGCAGCGCCGGCGGGTAATCGAAGAACTGGGCGTAGCGCCGGTTCCAGGCCACCAGACGCAGCTCCGCATCCACCACGCTGATGCCCTGGGTCATGTTTTCCAGCGCCGCTTCCAGCACCCGCTGGTTGAAGCGCAGCGCCTGCGAGGCTTCGCCGACGATGGTGGCCACCGTGTCGAGGTCTCGGCCCTGTTCACGCCGTGCGGCCTCCAGCAGCAGGCGTGCCGACGCCGCGCCCAGCACCGCCGCCAGTTCGCGCTCGATGCGCTGCTGCAGGTCGGCGGGCACGGCCCCTTCGGCGGGCGCGCCGGCCAGGACTTCGTCCACTTTCTGCCGCGACAGGAAGCGCGTGGCCACTTCGCGCAACCCGCGGCCCGACAGCGTGGCGCCGCCACGTTCGGGCGAGGCGTCCAGGCGCGAAGCCAGCATCCACGTCACCAGCGCGCCGGCGCCCAGGCTCAGCAGCGTGGCGCGTCCCAGCCGGCTCCATTCACCCAGGCCGAACATGCCTTCGGGCGACAGCCAGGCCAGGCCCCAGGGCCCGCGCGTGAGCCACGCGCCGGACAAACCGCCGGCCTCGGCCAGGGCCGGCACCAGCAGCACCCAGCTCCATACCGCCACGGCGGCCAGTACGCCCACCAGCACGGCGCGCGCGGGCGTCTGCGGCCGCCACACCGCGTAGGCCACCGCCGGCGCCAGCGTGGCCAGGCCCGAGAACGACAGCGCGCCGATGTCGGCCAAGGCATCGCTGCCGGCGATGGCGCGGCTGTACAGCCAGGCCAGCAGCACCACCGCCAGGATGCCGATGCGCCGCTGCATCAGCACCGCGCCGCGCAGGTCCACGCCCTTGCCGCTGCCCGGCGCCCACGAGCCGCGTACCAGCAGCGGCGCCAGCCAGTGGTTGCCGATCATCACGCTCAGCGCCAGCGTCGACAGGATCACCATGCCCGTGGCCGCGCTCAGGCCGCCCAGGAAGGCCAGCAGCGCCAGCGCCTCGTGGCCCGAGGCCAGCGGCAGCGCCAACAGGTAAAGGTCGGCCGGCACGCCCATCGGCGCCAGCTGCGCGTCGCCGGCGCGCGCCAGCGGCAGGATGGGCAGCGCGATCAGCAGCATGTACAGCGGGAACAGCCAGCGCGCCGTGCGCAGCTGGCGTTCGTCGCGACACTCCACCACGCCCACGTGGAACTGGTGGGGCAGCGTGAACATCGCCAGCGCGCCCAGCAGCACCAGCGCCGGGAAGCCCGACGCCCCGTCCGGCGGCGGAGGAACCCGCGGCACGTCGGGCAGGTCCAGGCCAAACCAGACGAACGCGCCCAGCGCCAGCATCGCGCCCAGCTTGAGCAGCGACTCCACCGCCATCGCCAGCACCAGCCCGCGGTTGTGTTCGGCCGCCGACGCGCGCCGCGTGCCGAACAGCATCGCGAACAGCGCCATCGCCAGCGCCACGTACAGCGCGCTGTCCTGCCACGGCGGCGGCGACAGTTCGGACGCGCGCGTGAGCATGCCGTAACTCATCGCCACCGCCTTGAGCTGCAGCGCAATGTAGGGAACGATGCCGATCACCGCGACGAAGGTCACCACCGCCGCCAGCCACGAATTCTTGCCCAGCCGCGTTGCGATCAGGTCGGCCAGCGACGTGGAGTTGTGTTCGCGCGCCAGGCGCACCAGCTTGAGCAGGAAACCGAAGCCCAGAACGTACAGCAGGATCGTGCCGATGAACGTGGGCGGGACAGGCCAGCCCGAGCGCTGCGCCTGGGTGACCGTGCCGTAGAAGGTCCATGACGTGCAGTAGACCGCCAGCGACAGGCTGTAAACCGCCGGCCACTGCCGCGCCAGCAGCCCCGGCCGGCGCTCGGCCCACAGCGCCGTGCCGAACAGCAGGCCCAGCCAGAGCAGGCCCGCGCCGATGACCAGGGTGTCGGTCAGCATCGGGACCGGTCCCGGCTTATCTCACGGCGGCGGACGGTGCCTCCAGCGGCGCGCCGAGGGCGGCCATGGCCGCGGCCAGCCAGCGCTGCTGCAAGCCGCGCCGGGTGTCGTAGTCCGGTCCCGAATAGCCCCACCAGTCCCAGCATGCTTTTGGATTCAACGGCAGATAGCTTGATCGGGTTTGAGGATACAGCACGGCCACGCGGTGCACGTCGGCCCAGCGGTTGAAGCCCGCGTCGCGCGCGAAGACTTCACCGATGGCGTCGGCGTTCTGCTGGCAGCCGTGGAATACCACCAGCACGCCGCAGCTTTCCCCGGCCGCACAGGCCCTGGGCAGGTACAGCCAGCCGCTGTCCGCCAGCAGCGCGTCTTCGCCGTCGGGCAGCAGGGCGTCCTGGTCGAAGGCGCGCAGTTCTCCGCTCGCCTCGCCCACGGCGCCGGCCGGATCGCCGAACAGCCAGGCCATGGCGTCGCCCGCGGCATCGAAGCCACAGGCGCCCAGGTAAGGGCTGCCGCCGACAATGCAGTCCACGCCCCGATCGATGGTCGGCATCACGTGGCCGAAGTCGCGCCCACCGTCCCAGCGCAGCGCGATGCCGCCGGCTTCTTCCGAAAGCGCCGCATACAGCGACTCGCCGGCGCGGCTCACCGATGCTGAAACCGTGGCATCGCGCCGGCCGTGCAGCACGTAAACCCGATCGCCCGCCAGCCCCGACAGGGGAGCCACGAAGCCGCCCGCGGCACGATCGCGCACCCTGCCCGCAAGGCGCGCGGCATCGGGCTGCCCGGTCATGCACAGCCCGAGCGCGACGTCGAGCGAACCGCCGGCGCAGGCATAGGGTCCGCCCGCCAGCAGCGCCGCGCCGCGCAGTCGATCCGACCACGACACGTGCGTCTGGGTGGCCATGTAGGCGCCGGAGGAAAGTCCGGCCACGGCTATGCGGTCGGGATCCACCTGCAGGCGCGGCAACGGCGCAGGCGCTTCACCGGCGCAGGCCACCACGGCCAGCGCCAGCGCGACGGCCGTAAAAACACGGGCCGCTTGCGCGGCCCGTTGGGAAAATTCCCGGGGAACTGTGCTCATCAGAACTCGTAGCGGGCCGTCAGGCTGTACTGGCGCGGCGGGCCGTAGAACCCGGTGACCACGCCCAGCGCGGCGTTGAGGTTGTAGCCGGTGGTGCGGTACTCCTCGTCGGCCAGGTTGGTGCCCTGCAGCGAGAACGACCAGGCTCCGCCGGTGTTCCAGATCACGCCGGCATTGAGCAGGCCATAGGCTTCCTGCGTGATCGGCAGCGCACCCGTGCGGACGATCTCGGTGGTGGCGACCACGTCGTCCTGGTAGCTGTAGCCGACGCGGGCAGAGAGGTTGCCGCCGTTGGCCAGGTCGGTGCGGTATTCGACGTTGATCGCGCCCGAGAACTCGGGGGCGTTGGTGAACTCCTGCTCGTCGGCGATGTTCTGGCCCAGGTAGATGAACTCGTCGTACTTGGCGTCGAGGAAGGCGACGTTGCCGCTGACCAGCCAGTTGCGGGTCGGCAGCCACTGGTACTCGACCTCCAGGCCGTTCACGGTGCCGGAGCCGGCGTTGGTGAAGTCGCCGAAGAACGAGTCAAGAGAGCCGTTGCCGTCGCTGTCGAAAGACGTGAACACCGACAGCTGGATGTCCTCGTACTTGTTGTGGAAGGCCGACACGTTCAGGAACAGGCGCTGGTCGAGGAACGACATCTTGGCGCCGGCCTCGAAGCTGTCCACCACCTCGTCGTCGAACGGCTCGGCCGAGCGCGGCACGGCTGTTGCCTGGGCACGGATGTTGTAGCCGCCGGACTTGAAGCCGCGGGTGGCCAGGCCGTAAATCAGGATGTCGTCGTTGAGCTGGTAGCCCAGCGAGACCTTCGGCGCGACGTTGGTGAAGTTGATGGTCTTGTCGAAATCGGCCACCGTGTTGGTGGGGACCGTGTAAGTGCCGTTGGTGTAGCCGCGGTTGAGCACGTCGGCGCGCTTGTCCTCGTCGGTGAAGCGGATGCCCACGTCGACGTTGAACTGCTCGGTGACGTCGAAGCTCCAGTCGCCGTAAGCCGCGATGGAGTCGGTGTAGACGGTGCCCTGGGTGTCGCCGAACAGGAAGCCGAAGAAGTTGTTGCGGACCTGGCCACCGGCCTCGCCATTGAACTTGTAGATGCCCAGCACGCCGCGGTGGCGGCCACCGGCGTCGTAGTTGAGCTGCAGTTCGTTGCTCACCTGCTGGTCGCGGTAGAACGCCTTGACGTCGGCGATCGGCTGCGGCGTGGTGTCGAAGTCGATGTTGGTTTCGGTGTCGGACTCGCGCTTGGCGGTGACGAACTTCGTGGTCCAGCTGTCGTTGATGCGCCAGTTGGCAGTGGCCGAGATGCCCTTGAGCGTGGTGTCGTTGATGTTGGGCATGCCGTTGCGGACGTCGTAGCGGTCGTCCATCGGCTGGTAGATCGGCGTGAAGCGGTTGGGCGACAGCATCTTGGCGCCACGCACGCCGGACTGGTCTTCCATCCAGTCGAAGGCGAACTGGAAGTTCAGGTCCTCGGTGACATAGGCGCCCAGCTGGCCGCGCATCGCCAGGATTTCCTTGTCGCTGACGTCCTGCTTGGTGAGGGTGTTCTCGCCGAAGCCGTCGCGGCTCAGGCTGGCCACGGCGAGGCGGCCGCGCAGCGCGTCGCGCTCGTCGAACGAACCGCCGATGGCGGCCTTGACGTCAAGCTGGCCGTAGTTGCCCACGGTGACCGAAGCGTTGCCCGAAGTTTCGGTCGGCAGGCCGCGCGAGATGTACTTGATGGCGCCGCCGACGGTGTTCTTGCCGTACAGCGTGCCCTGGGGGCCGCGCAGCACTTCAATCCGCTCGACATCGAACACGTCCAGCAGCGCACCCTGCGGGCGGGCGATGTACACGTCGTCCAGGTAGATGCCCACGCCCGGGTCCACGCCCCACAGTGGGTCGGACTGGCCGACGCCGCGGATGTAGGCGGTGACGGTGCTGCTGGAGCCGCGCGCGGCGTAGATGGTGAGGTTGGGCACCTGGGCGTCGAGGTCGCTGATGTCGCGGATGTTGAGCTTGTCGAGCGTTTCGGCGGTGAACGCCGTCACGGCGACCGGGACCTCCTGCAGGGTCTCTTCGCGCTTGCGGGCGGTGACCTGCACGGCGTCGAGCGTCACCTCGTCGCTGGCGGGCGCCGTCGTGGCGGCATCCTGCGCGTGCGCCTGCACGGCGGCCAGGGAGAGGGTGAGGCCGATGGCCAGGCTGAGGTGGTTGCGCTTCATGTGGTCCCCTTGCGACGCGTGTGGATGGCCGGACGGCCGCTTGCCACGCAGACTATGACGGCGTCTGTGCGGCGGGGCCCCCGACGAATGGGTAAGGGGGGCCCCCCCCCCCGA
>NZ_JAIBFH010000295.1 GCF_019459675.1 Arenimonas sp. | reverse complement strand
GCGAGGCCGCCTGCGGCGGCGCCCAGCATCAGCTTGAGGAACGCGGCGCGGTTCATCGCGCCGCTCCGGTGCGACGGGCCACCCCGCTGGCAGCAGGCAGCCCCGGCACGCTTACACCGCGTCGGAAAGCGAGGTGAAGGTGAAGTCGCGCAGCTTCATCGGCGGGATCATCATCACGAACGGGGACTCGTCGCCGCTGATGCGAACCGGCTTGCCCAGCTCTTCGATGTTGTTGAGCATGATCACCGGCGATTCGTTGAAGCGGAAGTTCTTCACCGGGTGCTTGATCTCGCCGTTCTCGATGTAGAACGTGCCGTCGCGGGTCAGGCCGGTCAGCAGCACGGTCTGCGGGTCCACCATGCGGATGTACCAGGTGCGCGTGACCAGGATGCCTTTCTGCGTGGACTTCACCAGTTCGGCGGTGGACTTGTCGCCGCCGGCCATCAGGATGTTGCCCGGCTGGCCCATGGCCTTCTTGCCCTGCTTCTGGGCCCAGTAGCGCGAGTACTGCAGGTACGACACCTTGCCGTCCTTGATGATGTCGTGCTTCTCGCGCGGCAGGCCGCTTTCGTCCCAGGGCAGCACGGCGGCATCGGCATTCCACGGGTCGGCGTGGATGTTCACCTGCTTGTCGTACACCTGTTCGCCCAGCTTGGTGCCGCCGCCCTTCTTGGACAGGAAGCTGCGGCCTTCGTCGGCCTGGCGGGCGTCGAAGAAGAACATCATGAAGCTGATCAGGCCGGCCGCCGCGGCGGGCTCCAGGATGACCGTGTACTTGCCCGGCTCCAGCGCCTTGGCCTCGGCCGAGTCCCGCGCTTTCTGGATGGCCACCTGGATGTCTTCGCCGGCCTTGAACTGGGCGGCGTCGGCGAGGTTGCGCGAGACCCAGCCCGAACCGCGGCCGTCTTCGGTACGCACGGTGCAGGTGTAGTTGAAATTGGTGGACTGCTGGTAGGCGAAATTGCCCTTCGAGTTGGCCGAGGCGAAGAAGCTGTGGCCGTCGCTGAGATAACCGGCGGCGATCAGCTTGCTGGCCTTGCACGGGTCGATGGAGTCGGCGGCCACCTTGGCGCGCAGCTCGGGGCTGATGGCGGCGGTGGCGGCGTTGAAGGTCGGGCTGGGCGTATAGGCCTGCTTTTCCAGCGCCGGCATGTACTCCTCGTTCTCGGGGGCCAGCCGGGCGAGGTCTTCGGCACGGCGCACGACGCGCTCGAGGGCGGCGTCGTCGAACTCGTTGATGGTGGCGATGCCTTCGCGCTTGCCGAACGCCGCCTGCACGATCAGCTGCGAATCGCTGACGATGCCGCTGGTGGAGACGTTGTTCAGGGCGAAGCGGATGTTGCCGTCGACCGACCCGGCGAGGGTGGCCGTGCATTCGTCGGCCATCGACAGCTTGATGACCTTGTCGAGGATGGCCTTGGCCTGTTCTTCGGTGAAGATGCTCATGTTCTAAGGCTCCTGGCCGGTCAGCCGATGTTGCGGGCGGTGTTGATGACGTTCATGCCGTCGAAGCGGGCCGTGCTGGACCCGTGCGACACGGCCGACGACTGCGAGGGCTGGCCCTTGCCGTCGAAGAAGCTGCCGCCCAGGCGGTAGTCGGATTCGTCGCAGATGGCCGAGCAGGCGTTCCAGAATTCCGGGGTGCGGATCTGGTAGGCCACGTCCTCGATCATGCCGGCAAGCTTGCCGTCCTTGATCTCGTAGAACAGCTGGCCGCCGAACTGGGCGTTGTAGCGCTGCTGGTCGATGGAGAACGAGCCGTCGCCGATGATGTAGATGCCCTTCTCGACGTCCTTGATCATGTCGGCCACGCTGAGCTTTTCCTTGCCCGGCGCCAGCGACACGTTGGCCATGCGCTGGAACTGCACGCTGGACCACGAATCGGCATAGCAGCAGCCGTCGGACTCGGTCTTTCCCAGGATGTGGGCCTGGTCGCGGATGGTCTGGTAGTCCACCAGCTTGCCCTGGTCGATCAGGTTCCAGCGCTTGGTCTTGACGCCTTCGTCGTCGTAACCCACGCCGCCCAGGCTGCCTTCTTGGGTCTTGTCGGCGAACAGCGTGACCCGGTCGCTGCCGTACTGGAAGCGCGCCTCGCGCTTGTCCAGCGTGGCGAAGCTGGTGCCGGCGAAGTTGGCCTCGTAGCCCAGCACGCGGTCGAGTTCCAGCGGGTGGCCGACGTTCTCGTGGATGGTCAGCCACAGGTGCGACGGGTCAAGCACGAGGTCGTACTTGCCCGGCTTGACCGACGGCGCGGTCAGCTTCTCGCGCGCCTGTTTGGCGGCCGCCACGGCGTCTTCCACCATGTCGTAGGTCTTGCCGTAGTTGATGACGCCGTTGGGCGACACGTACTTGGTGCCGCCGCCGTCCAGGTACTCATAGCCCATGCCCATCGGGGCCGACAGGCCGTCGCGGGTGCGGAACTTGCCGCTGGCCTTGTCGATGGCCGTCACCGAGAACGGCGCCCAGATGCGGTGCACGTCCTGGTCGATGTAGCTGCCGTCGGTGGAGGCGAAATACTTCTGCTCGTTCACCGTGAACAGCGTGGAGTTGACGAAGTCGGCGCCGGCCTTGATCGCGGCGGCGTTGACGCTCAGCAGCAGGTCCACCTTGTCCTTCACCGGCACCGACATGGCGTTCTTGGTGATCGGTGCCTTCCAGCTGACTTCGCCGACGCCCGCCACCTTGGCCAGCTGCACCGGCGCGGTCTGGAAGCGGGAGTTGGCCTTGGCGATCGTGGTGGCCTGGCGGGCCGCGGCGGCGACGCCGGCGGTGCTCAGGTCGCTGGTGGCCGCGAAGCCCCAGGCACCGTTGGCGATCACGCGGATGCCGATGCCGGTGGACTCGGCGTTCACCACGTTCTGGACCTTGTCTTCGCGGGTGATGACGAACTGCTGCAGGTAGCGGCCGATGCGCACGTCGCAATAGCTGGCGCCCGAGCCCGTGGCGGCTTCCAGGGCGGCGTCGGCGATGGCCTTCTTCATCGCGATGTCCAGGCCAGACACCAGTTCCTGGGCGGCGATGGATCGGCTGTAGGGAAGCATCAGGCCGGCGAGGCCAATGCTCGAAATCGTCAGGAAGTCGCGTCTGTCCATCGTGGTACTCCAGCGGGTTTGGCCGGGCCGGGCTCCGGAAACCGAAGCGGGCGGCGAAGAAATTGCTTCCCGACTCTGGCGACTACGGTCCCGGGGCGTCAAGTGACCAATGGCCTAGGGTCGGGGTCCGTGGGACCCGCGCCGGAGGTCGTGTTTCACGCAACTTCAGGCCCGGGTTGGCAGTGTGGTGTATCGAAACTGCGTGCGGAGCCCCGATGAAAAAGCCTTTCCCCTACGGTCCTTGGCTGATGGTGGTCGCGTTGGCGGCCGGCGCGGCGCTGCTGTGGCACTACTACCCGCGGCCTTCGGCGGCGCCGGTCGCAACCGTCGACGGTGCCAGGCCCGCCGCGGCCGCGCCGGCCGCGTTGCCCGCGCCGCCTGGCCCTCCCATCGCACAGGGTCCCGTGCTGCCCGCTGCGCCCACCCC
>NZ_JAIBFH010000276.1 GCF_019459675.1 Arenimonas sp. | reverse complement strand
GACCGCGGCGCGCTTGGGCGTGATCTCGATCACGTACTCGTTGCCCGTCTGGTAGGCCATCGAGTCGTAGGCACCGTTGGTGTTGATCACCAGGCGGGTGCTGCCGGCGTTGGTGTTGGGCTCGAGGCTCTGCACCGGGGTGGCGAAGTCGGTCACGTCCAGGCGCCGGCGCAGATTCTCCGGGATGCTGGCGTTGGCGACGTCAACCACCACTTTGGAACCTTCGTTGCGCATGTCGGCCGCCGCGCCATCGCCGTTGAAGCGAAGGATCACGCGACCCGAACCGTTCTCACCGCGACGGAAGTCGATATTGGCGACCTCGATGTCCGATGCGACCCGCTTGGTGGGGTCGGACGGGTTGGCCATGGTGTTGGAGGCGTTGCTCTGCACCGCTCCGGCATCGACGGTGAGCACCAGCAGGTTGCCGGCGCTGCGGGTGGTATAGCCGGCGGGACGGAACAGATCCACTACGACGCGGGTCCGGCCGCCGGCTTCCACCGCCGATACGGCCGAAGTGGCGCCGCTGCCAATGACCACCCGGCGCTGGCTGAGCCCGTTGGTGGTTCCGGGCAGGTCGACCGCAATACGCGGCGGCGTGTCCGTGGTGAAGGCCTGGACGTCACCCACCGGCTCTGCGAACTGCAGGGTGATGTCAACCTTGCCCCCGGGGGCCGATGCGTAGCGCACGTCCTGCAGGACGTTCGCGGCCGAGGCTGACAGCGTGGCCGTCATGCCGACGACGAGCGCTCCCATGGCCAGCAACCAAGTGTGCTTGCTGCCCTTACCCTGGCCGATCGTTTTATTCGCGGTCATCGTGCATTCCCCCAATCAATTGTCTTCAAGGGCGATTTTGGCTTGACGCTCAAGCCAACCGCCGGCCCCATCAGGTACGAGTTCGACCATTTCAACGCGGTCCTCGAAGACCGCGGTGACGCGACCGTCGCTGAGCCCCATGTAGTTGCCCGGGCGGACCCGGTAGGTCACCTTGTCCGGCCCCATCAACAGCGCAATCACTCCGCTACCCGAACCGATGGTGCCCACCATGTCCAGGCTGTCCAGCGGGAAGGCCTCAAGGACCTCCTTGCGGCGGTTCGGATCCGGCCTCAGGCCGCTGCCCGACTGGTCGGCCACCGGCGCACTGAACGGATCGCGCAGGTTCTGGGCCGCGTATTCAAACGACGCGAACTGCTGCATCACCGGCAGCGGGTCCAGCGGCGGTGCCGGCTGCGCCTTGATTTCATTGACCTTGGCCTCGAGGTCCCGGCTGCCGCGGGTGCAGGCAGCGACCGAAAGGATGGCGGCACCCAGCAGCAGGCCGCGGACGACTTTCCCGGTAGCGAGCGCGCCCATCACAGCGCCTCCTCGACAACCGTTTCGTCGACCGATTCGTCTTCGTCCAGGTATCGGTAGGTCTTCACCGTGCCCTCCAGCACCAGGGTGTCATCGCCGTCGCCGCGCGGAGCCAGCGAGATGTCGTGCATGGTCATGATGACCACGCGCGGGAGCGAGGCCACGCCGCTTACGAAGGCGCCGAACTGGTGGTAGGTGCCCACCATGCGCAGCGCGATCGGCTTCTCGGCGTAGAACTGCATGGGCGTTTCCGCCCCCGGCTGGAACAGCTCGTTGTTGATGCCGCTGGCCAGGGCCGTCTGGGAAACATCGACGATCAGGTCGGGCATCTCGTTCTTGCTGGGCAGCTGGCGCAGCATCTGCTGCAGCATCACTTCCATCTGGGCAAGCTGCTGCTTGAGCGGTTCGAGGTTGGCCGCGCGGCCCTGCTTGTCCGTGAATTCGGCCAGCAGGGTGGCCTCGGTGGCTTCCTCGGTCGCGATCATCTCGCGCGTTTCCCGCACGAACAGGTACCAGGCCACCCCGACGATCAGGGCCACCAACAGGGCGCAGGCACCGATCTTGACCTGGACCGGCCAGGAGCCGGTGTTGTTGTAGTCAAGGTTGCGGATGTCGATTTTCTGGCTGCTCACAGGGCACCTCCGGCAACAGGCGCGGCGGCCTCGGGCGCGGCCGCAGGAGCGGCGGGCGCTTCGGGCGCCGCATCCGCTGCCTCGATAGCCGCCTCTTCAGGACTGGCGGGACCCTTGAGGGTCACGTTCAGCGTGAACTGGTTCGGCAGGCCCTTGTCGTCGCCCTTCGCCTCGATCACGGTCAGGTCGGGATTGCTCATCCATGCCGACTCGTCGAGATTGCGCATGTAGGAGCTGACGCGAGCATTGGACTGGGCCAGCCCTTCAAGCGTGAGCGTCTGTCCGCTTTGCTTGATGGAGCTGAGCCGGACGCCCTCGGGAATGGTGCGAACAAGTTGGTCGAACAGGTGCACCATCTCGGAGCGGCTGGCCTGCAGCTGTTCGATCACCTGCTTGCGGGCCAGCAGGTTGGACTTCTTCTTGTCCAGTTCCTCGATCTCGAGGATCTGCTGGTCCACCAGGACGATCTGTTCGCGCAGGTAGCTGTTGCGGTTCTGCTGGCCCTCGAGTTGGCCGCTGAAGTACATGACGATGAGGAAGCTGATCAGCAGCGCGAACGCCGCCGCCAAGCCCAGCATGCCGAGGAATTCCTTCTGGCGGAGCTTGCGTCGCTCCGCGCGCCAGGGAAGTAGGTTGATTCTGGCCATTAGTCGAAGCTCCTCAGGGCCAGGCCGCACGCGATCATCAGCGCCGGTGCGTCCTGCGCCAGGGCATGGGCCTGGACGCGGGGACCGAGCGCCATGTTGGCGAGCGGGTTGGCGATGACGGTCGGGACGCCGAGCTGTTCTTCGACGAGGTTGCCGATGCCGGCGATGGAGCCGCAGCCGCCGGCCAGCACGACCTGGTCGACGCGGTTGAAATCGCTGCCGGCGTAGAAGAACTGCAGCAGTCGGCTGACCTGCTGGACCAGCGCTTCCTTGAACGGCTCAAGCACCTCGACTTCGTAGCTTTCCGGCAGACCGCCCTGGCGCTTGGCCAGGCCCGCCTCGTCGTAGCTCAGCCCGTAGCGGCGCATCACTTCGTCGGTCAACTGCTTGCCGCCGAACACCTGTTCGCGGGTGTAGATGCTGCGCTGGCCACGGAGCACGTTCAGCGTGGTCATGGTGGCGCCGATGTCCACCAGGGCGACGATCGCGTCCTTGGGCACCGAAAGCTGGTCGGAAACCAGCTTGAAGGCGTTCTCCATCGCGAACGCTTCCACGTCGATGACCTTGGCGGTCAATCCGCCCAGTTCGAGCGCGGACTGGCGCAGTTCGACGTTCTCGGTGCGGGATGCGGCCAGCAGCACCTGGAGCATCTCCGGGTTGCTGGGCATCGGACCGAGCACCTCGAAGTCGATGCTGACCTCGTCGATGGGGTACGGGATGTAGTTGGCGGCTTCGAGCTGGACCTGGTCCTCAAGCGAATCCTCGTCCAGGTCGCCCTGGATGGGGATGATCTTGGTGATCACGGACGAGCCGGAAACGGCGGCGGCAGCGTGCCTGGCCTTGGTGCCGGAGCGGGCAACCGCCCGTTTGATCGCCTCGCCCACCGCCTCGACCTCGACGATGTTCTTCTCGACCACGGCATTGGGCGGCAGCGGCTCGACCGCGTAGTGCTCCACGCGATAACGGCCACCTGACTCAGTCAGCTGCAGGAGCTTGACGGCCGTGGAACTGATGTCCAGACCGACGAGCGGTGTCTTGGCATTTCCGAAAAGACCCACGGTTTCTCCCCTTCCGACGGGCACTTACAAGCGAATGGTGCGCCATCACATTAAATAACGAAAAATTGCCAAATGGCAATACCCCCCCCTGCACGGACGCCTCGGCGTCTCTGGGCCAGCCCTTTCGCTCCCCTAACCTAGACGCAGTTGAACCCGGAATCCGGCCGCCCCCACGACATCATCCCGGGTCATGGCACGTTCTATACTCCTTGCCCCATGACGATGTAAACCTCGGGAGAGGCCCAGGATGGCCCGTTTCATTCGACTGCTGCGCCGCCTACTGTACCTGTTCGCGGGCCTCGCGCTGCTCGGGGTGATCGCCCTGGGCATCCTGTACTGGCTGATCGCCCCCCGTCTCCCGGACGTCCAGGAGCTGCGCAACGTGCAGCTGCAGGTGCCGCTGAGCATCTATTCCCGGGACGGGAAGCTGATGGCGCTCATTGGCGAAACCAGGCGTTTTCCGGTCGAAATCGAGGACGTGCCGCTGCACGTCAAGCAGACCTTCATCGCCATCGAGGACGCCCGCTTCTACGAGCATCCTGGCATCGACTGGCGCGGCATCAGCCGCGCCCTCTGGCTGCTGGCCACCACCCACCACCCCCGGGTGGCGGGCGGCAGCACCATCACCCAGCAGGTGGCCAAGCAGTTCTTCCTGAGCTCGGAATACTCGTATACGCGCAAGCTCACCGAGATCTTCCTGGCTTTGAAGATGGAGCGCGAACTGAGCAAGGACGAAATCTT
>NZ_JAIBFH010000239.1 GCF_019459675.1 Arenimonas sp. | reverse complement strand
CGCCGGCTGGATCGCCTTCGCCGCCAAGGGTGACGGCACCGGCGGCCTGCGCGCCGTGGACCTGCGCGTGGCGCAGCTTGGCCTGCTGGGCTCCACCTTCCCCGACACGCGGCTGCGGCACCTGCAGCGAAAGCCGCCAGTCGCTGCTGCCCGCCAGCCAGTCGTTGAGCCAGGCCAGCGGCGGATGCCGCGCCAGCAGCACCTGCGGCGGGAAGCGACCTTCCAGCGTGGCGCGCGCCGCCAGCGACGGACTGCCGGTGTAGCCGTCGCCGACGAACAGGTTGAATTTCGCGGGCTCGCCTTCGAAGCTCACCTGCAGGTCCTCGGCCGCGAAGCCGCGGTCGCTGAAGCGCGTGCGGCCCTCCACCTGGGTGAACGCGATGCCCCAGCGCGGATCGGACAGGCTGGCGTCGGCCAGGTCGATGCTGCCTTCGATCCGTCGACCGCCCAGGCGCGCAGCCAGCGGCAGGTCGAGCTCCAGCGCCACGGTGGCTGGGCCGCCGATGCGGGCGTTGAGCAGGTGTTCTTCGTAGCGCGCACGCAGCGGGCTGGCCAGCATCAGCGCCTGCAGCGACTCACCGCGGCCGGCGGCGTCGATGTCCAGCCGCAGCCGCGGATCGCGGAAATCGGCGATGCCGCCCACCACGCGACCCACGCGGTTGCCGAGGATGCTGCCGGTGCCGTCCAGCGTCATGCCCGGGCCGTCGAAGCCCACGTCCAGGTCCAGCGCTTCAGCCACGGGCCACTCGGGGTTGAAGTCCACCTGAGCCTGGTCCAGACGCGCGCGGGCGTCGAAGCGGCCCTGTCCTTCGCGGAACGGCCAATCGGTCAGTTCTCCGCCCAGCGCCGCGCGGCCCTGCTGCACCGTGCCCGCCTGCAGGGCGTTGTCCAGCCAGTCGATGGTGGCGGGCGGCATCTTGTCCACCACCCAGAATTGCTTGGCGGCCTGCACCGTGAACGGATCCACTTCGGCGGCCAGGTCGAGCCGCGGCTTGCCGCCGCGCCCCGGGAAATGCAGCTCGGCGCGCGCCAGCAGGCCGAAGTCGTCGCCGCGGATGCGAAGGCCGCTGGAGCCGGCGGTCCACAGCCCGCCGCTGCGCCACCAGCCCAGCGTGCCGGCCAGCCGCAGGTCCAGGGGCTGCCGGAAGCTGGGCCAGTCCAGTCGTACCGGCTCGCTGCCCAGGCGGAACACGCCGCCGGACTGGTCAAAGGCCGCCGTGCCGGCCAGCCCGCGCACGCCGGGCCGCTTGCCGTAAGGCCGCCAGCCCACGGCGTCCAGTGCGGCCGAGCCGGCCCACACGTCGCCCTCGCCCTCGATGCGCACCTGGCGCAGTTCGCCGTCGGGTGCGGCTTCGCGCAGCCACTCGCGCAAGCCCACCGGCACCGCCGGACTCAGCGTCGCCAGCGCGCGTGCCGGCGCCAAGTCCATGCGCGGCGCCTGCAGCGCGAAGCGTTTGCCGCCGGCCAGCCACAGGCCGTCGAAGCTGCGCGGTTCGCGCCGCCCGCTTTCGTGGAAATGAAGTTCGGGCGCGTGCAGCTGCCAGCCGTTGGCGTCCACCTGCCAGCGCGCCAGCAGGTCGGCCCGCTCGAACGCCACCGGCGGCGAGTCCAGCGTGCCGTCGGGCTTGGTGCGCCACGGCGTGCGTGCCCCGAACGCGATGGGCGCGAACTCGGCGCGGCTGCGCACGTCCATGATGCGCTGGGCGTCGATGCGCGCCCACAGGTCCACGCTGCCCAAGCCCGCCACCACGATGCCGGTGTCGGCCAGCAGCGGCGACCAATCGTCCAGCCGCAGCGTCTTGCCGCCCGCCCACAGCTGGCCCGACCACGTGCCGCGATCCAGGTCCACCACGGCGGTCATCGGCGTGCCGCCGGTGAGGGCCCAGGCCTGCACGCCGGCCTTCAGGCGCGCGCCGTCCACGCGCAGGCGCAGGTCCACCCGCGGCAGCGAAAGTTCACGCTGGAACGCCGGCGAACGCACCACCAGCCGCGCGCGTTCGATCTGCAGTTCGCCCAGGGCCTCCAGCGTGTCCAGCGGATCCACGCCCGGCAGCGGCTGGAACGGCAGGCCCACCATGCGCCAGCGACGGTCGTCGCCCTGCTCGAGCGCCAGCGACAGGTCGCGCACTTTCAGTTCGGTCAGCGGCGCGCCCGGCAACAGGCCCGAATACACCGCCACCAGCAGCTCGGCGCGGCCGATGTCGAGCAGCCGCTCGCCTTCGCCGATGCGCAGGTCGTCAAGGATGAAACGCGGGCCACGCCGCGTCCATTCACCGCGGGCATGGGTGAAGGCCACCGGCTGTCCCACGCGCTGGGTCAGCCAGGCGGCCACCTTGTCGGGATTGCGCTCCACCAGCGGCAGCATCTGGTTCACTACGCCCACCGCGGCGGCCGCCAGGATCAGCACAACCAACAGGCCATAGCCGACGAAACGGCGGGCGTGGCGGATCCGGCGGCGCAGCGGGCTCGACATCCGGGTGCTTAAAGCAGCACCACGTCGTATTGCTCCTGCGCATACTGCTCGTCGGCCTGGAAGCGGATGGACTTGCCCAGGAATTCCTCCAGCTCGGCCACCGCCGCCGACTCTTCCTCGGTGATCTTGCCCACCACTTTTGGCGAAGCGATCACCAGCAGCTGGGTGGCCTCGAACTGGCGCACGGCGCGGGTGATCTCGCGGAAGATTTCGTAGGTCAGCGTTTCGGCGGTCTTGAGCGTGCCGCGGCCACCGCACTCATGGCAGGGTTCGCACAGCTGGCGTTCCAGGCTTTCGGTGGTGCGCTTGCGCGTCATTTCGACCAGGCCCAGCGGCGAGAACTCGTAAACCGACGTGCGCGCGTGGTCGTGCGCCAGGCCCTTCTCCAGCGTGCGCAGCACCTGGCGCCGGTGCTCGTCGTCGGTCATGTCGATGAAGTCGATGATGATGATGCCGCCCAGGTTGCGCAGCCGCAGCTGGCGCGCCACCGCCTGCGCGGCCTCGAGGTTGGTGCGGTACACCGTTTCTTCCAGGTTGCGCTGGCCCAGGAACGAACCGGTGTTCACGTCCACCGTGGCCATGGCCTCGGTCTGGTCGATGATCAGGTGGCCGCCCGACTTCAGCGGCACCTGCTTCTGCATCGCGCGCAGTATTTCGTCCTCCACGCCGTACAGGTCGAAGATCGGCCGTTCACCCGAGTAGTGTTCGATGCGCTCGGCCAGCGCCGGCATGAACTGGTGCGCGAACGCGCTCAGGCGCTCGAACGCCTCGCGCGAATCCACCCGCACCTGGTCCACTTCCTTGCGCATCAGGTCGCGCACCGCGCGCAGCGGCAGCGGCAGGTCTTCGTAGATGCGCTGGCCAACCTTGCTGCTGGCGCTGGCCGCCTTGATCACGTCCCAGGCGCGGCGCAGGTAGCCCACGTCCTCGGCCAGCGCTTCGTCGGGCTGGCCCTCGGCGTTGGTGCGCACGATGTAGCCCTGGCCGGACCCATTGGCCAGCGTGGCCATCAGCGTCTTGAGGCGCGCACGCTCGGTCTCGTCCTCGATGCGCGCCGACACGCCCAGCACGCGCGAGTGCGGCAGGAACACCAGGTAGCGCGACGGGATGGATATCTGCGTGGTCAGGCGCGCGCCCTTGCCGCCGATCGGGTCCTTCACCACCTGCACCACGATTTCCTGGCCTTCCTGCACCAGCGAATTGATCGACGGCGGTGGACCGGTCGGCGCCGGCGGTGGCTCTTCGCCCTCGCCCGCGGGCACCAGCGGCAGCTTGAGGATGTCGGACGCATGCAGGAACGCGGCGCGGTCCAGGCCGATTTCAACGAACGCCGCCTGCATGCCCGGCATCACCCGCTGCACGCGGCCCTTGTAGATGTTGCCGACCACGCCACGGCGCGAAGCGCGCTCGATGTGCAGCTCCTGCAGCATGCCGTTCTCGACCACCGCCACGCGGGTTTCGCGCGGGGTGACGTTGATCAGTATTTCTTCGGACACGGTGTCACCCCGGGGCGGATCGCGCGCGATCAGTCGAACAGGCCGAAACCACGCAGCAGGCGCGCAGTTTCGTGCAGGGGAAGTCCCATCACGCCCGAATGGCTTCCGGACAGGTGGGAGACATAGGCGGCCGCGCGCCCCTGGATGGCATACGCGCCGGCCTTGCCGAAACATTCGCCGGTGGCGATGTAGGCCTGGATCTGGGCGGGGGTCAGTTCGGCGAAATGGACCTCGCTTGCGCAGGTGGCGTGGGCTTCGCGCCCGGCGTCCACCAGCCACAGCGTGGAAACCACGCGGTGCGCGCGTCCCGACAGCAGCGACAGCATGCGCGCGGCCTCGTCGGCGTCGGCCGGCTTGCCGAACACCGTGTCGCCCAGGATCACTTCGGTGTCGGCGCCCAGCACGACGGCACCCGGCGCGCCGACGACGGCCAGCAGGCCCGCGCCGGCCTTTTCGCGCGCGACCCGGCTGACGTAGGTTTCCGGCGGTTCACCGGGCAGGCGCTGTTCGGGAACGTCCACGTCAAGCAGGCCGAACGGCAGGCCCAGCAGGGCCAGCAGTTCACGGCGACGGGGCGATTGCGAAGCGAGATAGAGCATGTCCCAAGCATAGCGGGACAGGGGGTCGGCCGGCAGCTTTCATCTGGCTGCAAGATAAACCGGGGATGCTCGAAGGTCGCCTGGAGCCACCATGAAAAGCACCCTCTTCCTGGCCTTCGCCGCCACCCTGGCGACGAGTGCCTGCACGCCGGCGCAGACGCGCCCCGCCGCGCCGCGATTCGACGCTTCCCCCGTCGTGGTCGCCCCGGACACCTCCGTCGGCTGGTTTGGCCGGGGTGCCGAGGCCGCCGCACAGCGCGACGACGGACGTGCGCAGGCCCGCAACCTCGTTCTTTTCGTCGGCGACGGCATGAGCCTGACCACGGTGGCCGCCGCCCGGATCCTCGAGGGCCAGCGGCGCGGCCAGCCGGGCGAAGAAAACCTGCTGGCGTTCGAGCGCTTTGAGCACACGGCCTTCGCCAAGACCTACAACACCGACAGCCAGACGCCGGACTCGGCCGGCACAATGACCGCCATGGCCACGGGCGTGAAGAACCGCATCGGCGTGCTGGGCCTGGGTCCCGAGGTGCGGCGCGGCGACTGCGCGGCCGCGCCCGGCCATGGGCTGGTGTCGATGATCGAACTGGCCGAATCGGCGGGGCTGGCCACCGGCATCGTCACGTCCACCCGGCTCACCCACGCCACCCCGGCCGCGCTGTACGCCAGGTCGCCCGATCGGAACTGGGAGAGCGACGTGGACCTGCCCGCCGAGGCGGTGGCCCAGGGCTGCCGCGACATCGCGCGGCAGTTCGTCGAATTCGAGGTGGGCGACGGCATCGAAGTGGCGCTGGGCGGCGGTCGCCGGGAATTCCTGCCGGCCTCCGGCGTCGACCCGGAGTATCCGGAGTTCCCGGGCCGCCGCCTGGATGGCCGCGACCTGATGGCCGAATGGACGGCGCGCCACCCCGACGGGCGCCTGGTGTGGAATGCCGCGCAGCTGCAGGCCCTGGACCTTGCCAACACGCCCCGCCTGCTCGGGCTGTTCGAGCCCGACCACATGAAGTTCGAGCACGACCGCCCCCGCGACCGGGCCGGTGAACCCAGCCTGGCCGAGCTGACGGGCGCCGCGCTGAAGGTGCTCAAGCGCCATCGCCAGGGCTTCGTGCTGGTGGTCGAGGGCGGGCGCATCGACCACGCCCACCACGAAGGCAACGCCCACCGCGCGCTGACCGACACGGTGGCGATGGCGGAAGCGGTGGCGTTGGTGATGGCGCAAACCGATCCGCGCGACACGCTGGTGATCGTCACGGCCGACCATTCGCACACGCTCAGCTTCGCCGGCTACCCGGTGCGCGGCAACCCGATCCTGGGCAAGGTGGTGGGCCTGAGTTCTGAAGACAGCCAGCCGGGACTGGCACGCGACGCCACCGGCCTGCCCTACACCACGCTGATGTACGCCAACGGACCCGGCTACCACGGCGCCAGCGCGCAGCAGCCGGCCGGGCCCAAGCGCCACGAGCACAAGGCGTCGGGCTATGAAATGGCGACGACGCGACCGGACCTGGCCAACGTGGACACGACCCATCCGGACTACCTGCAGGCCAGCGCCTACCCGCTGGCGAGCGAGTCCCACGGCGGCGACGACGTCGGCCTGTGGGCCAGCGGCCCGGGCGCGCAGGGCGTGCGCGGCACGATGGAACAGAACGTGCTCTTCCACCTGATGGTGCAGGCACAGCCCGCACTGCGCGCCGAACTGTGCCGGCTGTCGCCCTGCCGCAGCGGCCGCGCCACCGGCCTGCCCTTGCGCGATCGCCTGCGCGTGGCCGCGCCCCGCTGACGCCGTTCCGGCGCCGTGCTCAGGCGCGGTGGTAGGGGTGGTTGGCCAGCAGGCTTGCGGCGCGGTAGAGCTGTTCGGCCAGCACCAGCCGCACGATCATGTGCGGCAAGGTCAGCGGACCCAGCGACCAGCTTTCGTCCGCCGCCGCCATCACTTCGGGCGCGTGGCCCTCGGGGCCGCCGATCAGGAACGCCAGGTCGCGGCCCTGCTGGCGCCAGTGCTCCAGCCGCTGGCCCAGCTGTTCGGACGACCAGGCCTTGCCGCGGCCGTCCAGGCTCACCACCAGCGCACCGCGCGGCACCGCAGCCAGCACGCGCACGCCTTCCTCGGACATCGCGCGCGCGGCGTCGCGGCCCTTGCCGCGCAGGCCGGGCGTTACTTCCACCAGTTCCAGGGGCAGCCAGTGCGACAGACGCTTCTGGTATTCGGAAAAGCCCGTGGCCACCCAGTCGGGCGCGCGTTCACCGACGGCGACAAGCCTGGCTTTCATCGCTGGCCCATCGACAAGGCGTGCCCCACCGAATCAATCGGAAGCGGAGGATTCCGGCGGCTGGTCGCCGACGGTCCACAGGCGCTCAAGCGCGTAGTACTCGCGAACGCGCGGCAGCATCACGTGCACGATCACGTCGCCCAGGTCCACCAGCACCCATTCGGCTTCGCGCTCGCCTTCCACGCCCAGCGGCATCACGCCCACTTTCTTGGCGAAGCGAACCACTTCGTCGGCCACCGATTTCACGTGGCGGGTGGACGTACCGGACACCACCACGAGGTAGTCGGCGATGCTGGTCTTGCCGCGCACGTCGATTTCGACGGTGTCCTTGGCCTTCATGTCCTCCAGCGCCAGGTGCACCTGCTTGAGGATTGCCTCCGGCGACGGGGCCGGGTCGGGCATCTGGGTCTTGATGACGTGGGCTTGGGTGGTCAACGCGGCACTCGGTTCGGGAAAGACGGCCTGCATTATACGCCGGCCGGCGCTGTACCGCCCCGGTACAGGCCCTGGCCCCGGATGTAGTCGGCCACCGGGGCCGCCAGCCAGCCGCCGTGCGGCTCTCCGGCCCGCAGCCGGCGCCGCAGTTCGGTGGCCGACGCCGGGTGCAGGGGCATTTCCAGCCGCAGCAGGCCGCCCGCGGGGCGTTGGGCCAGCGCCCCGGGGCCGGTGCGCCAGCGGCCGGCGCAGGCCTGGGCCAGGGCGGCCGGCAGCGCGTCCAGGCCGTGGCCCGGGCGCACGGCCACCACGAAATGGGCCAGTTCGAACAGCGCCTGCCAGCGGTGCCAGGCAGGCAGGCCGCGGAACGCGTCGGCGCCCACCAGCCAGGCCAGCGGCGCCTGGGGGCCGAGTTCGGCGCGCAGTTCGGCCAGCGTGTCCGCGGTGTAGGACGGGCCGGCGCGGTGGAATTCACGGCGATCGACCGAAAACCCCGGCTCGCCGGCGATCGCCAGCTCCAGCATGTGGGCGCGCTGCGGCGCGCTGGCGCCGGGCGCCGGGCGATGCGGGGGATCGGCGGCGGGCAGGAAGGCCACCTCGGTTCCCAGCGCGTCGCGGGCCGCGCGCGCCACCGCCAGGTGCCCGGCGTGAACCGGGTCGAAGGTGCCGCCGTAGATCAGCGCCAGCGCCATCAGGCCAGCAGCTTGCGCGCCCGGGCGTCGGCGATGCCCACCAGCAGGCGTTCGATCATCAGCCAGGCGTCGTCGCCGTAATGGCGGCCCTTGGACGCGCGGTCGATGCGGCCGCATTCGGCCGCCGGACCCCCCCCCCCCGCCCCCCG
>NZ_JAIBFH010000198.1 GCF_019459675.1 Arenimonas sp. | reverse complement strand
GTCGCCGCCAAGGCGCGCCACGGTGTCGGAGGCGCCGACCGTGGCCTGCAGGCGGGTGGCCGCGGCCTTGAGCAGGCGGTCGCCGGCGGCGTGGCCCAGCGAGTCGTTGATGTCCTTGAAGCGATCAAGGTCCAGGAAAAGAACCGCCACCCGCGTTTCCTGCCGGCGTGCCCGCACGATCGCCCGGCCCAGGCGCTCGGACAGCAGCGCCCGGTTGGGCAGGCGGGTGAGCGTGTCGTAGTTGGCCAGGTAGCGCAGCTCCTGCTCCGCACGCTTCTTGTCGGTGATGTCGTTGACCACCGCCACGAAATGGCTGCGCAGGCCCATCGGGTCGCGCACTTCGCTCATCTCGATCCAGCCCAGGAACTCCTCGCCGTCCTTGCGCTTCTGCCACATCTCGCCGGCCCAGTGGCCGGTGCGCTCCAGCACGTCGCGCACGCGCCGGTAGAACTCGGCGCTGTGCTGGCTGGAGTCGAGCAGGCGGCTGTTCTGGCCGATCACTTCCTCTTCGCTGTAGCCGGTGATGCGCGAGAACGCCGGGTTCACCGAAATGAAGCGGAAATCCAGGTCGATCACCGCCACCGCTTCGCTCATGCTGCGAAGCACCTCCAGCGCCACGCGGCGCTCGCGTTCGGCGCGCCGGATCACGGTGATGTCGCGGGCGGTGCCGGCCATGCGCAGCGGGCTGCCGCTGGCGTCACGTTCGACCACCTTGCCGCGTGACCGCACCCAAACCCATTCACCGCGCGCGTTGCGGACGCGGTGCTCGGACTCGAAGACGTCGGTGTGGCCGACGATGTGCTCGTCCAGCAGCTTCTGCACCCGCGGCAGGTCTTCGGGGTGGATGGTCTGCGTGCGCCAGTCCTCGGTGCTCAACTCCTCGCGGCTGCCCTGTCCCAGCAGCTGGTTGGCGCCCAGGCGGTACAGGGTGCTGTCGCGGATGTTCCAGTCCCAGAACTCGTCGCCCGATCCCCACAGGGCAAGGTTGAGGCGCTCTTCGCGCTCACGGAT
>NZ_JAIBFH010000197.1 GCF_019459675.1 Arenimonas sp. | reverse complement strand
GTCGCCGCCACGCCGGCCGCCGACACGCGCGGTTTCGAATCCCGCACCCGGGACGACGGCGCCGTGGTGTCCAGCATCAAGGGTCCGTTCAAGGGCTGGGATGGCCAGGGCGACCGCATCACGCTGGTCAACGGCCAGGTGTGGGAAGTGACCGACAGTTCGGCGCGCCTGAAGGTGTCGCTGCAGGACCCCACCGTCATCGTCGAGCCGGGAATCCTGAATTCCTGGTACCTGAAGGTCGAGGGTTACAACACCCGCGCCCGGGTCAAGCGCATCAAGTAAGCGCTTCAAGCTGGCGGGCAAGGCGCTTGGCCGATACCTGGCGCCGCGTCCCCAGCTCCTGCGCGAACATCGACACGCGCAGCTCTTCCAGGTCCCAACGCAGCGCCTGCCACGCCGGCTGCATGGCCGTGCCGTTGCGCCGTGCGTTTGCCAGCGCGTCGGTGAAGGGCTTGAGTTCAAGCATGCGACCCTGGTCGCGCACCGGGTCACGCAGCGCGCGATCGGCGCGCAGCGACAGCGCCTTGAGATAGCGCGGGTATTCGGCCAGGGCATCGGCTGGGGTGTTGCGCAGGAAGCCCGGCGGCACAAGCCCGGCAAGCTGCGACTTGAGGTCGTCGAGGTTGCCGCTGGCCCAGCCCAGGAGCTTGGATTCCAGTCGCGGCTTGATGTCGGCCACCGCGCCCAGGATGGCCTCGGCCAGCTGCAGCCGCGCCATCGCCTCGGCAAACAGGCTGCGGCCGGCGGCGTCCACGCGCTGCTGGAACGCCGCGGCATCGCGCACGCCGGTGAACGATTCGGCCAGCACCGCATTGAGCGCGGCCTGGGCCAGGTCGGTGCGCAGGTGTTCGTGGGCGGGCGACCCGCCCGGTGCCTGGGCGAACTGTTCGATGGCGGCGTAAAGCAGCGCCAGCTTGGGCGACACCGGCAGCTGCTTGCGGACCTGGCGCTGTTTTTCCGCCAGCGCCATGGTGGCCAGTCGGCGTACGCCGGCGTCGTGTTCGCGCGCGGCCTGCTCGGCGTCGGCAAACACGCTCAGCGCCACCGATTCCTGCTGGTCCACCAAGGCCGGATACGCCGGCACGCCGGCGGCGCCCATCACCTGGGCCGGAACAGGCGACGCCGGGAAGCGCAGCAGCCCCTCGCAGGCGAGGTCTTCGCCGGCCCGTTCGGCGAACGCGCGCTCGGCCTGTTCGCCGAAGAGGCGGCGAAGTTCGTCCAGGTCGCGCGACGTCGCCAGCACCTTGCCGTCGCGCTCGGCCAGCCGCAGGTGGATGCGCAAATGGGCGTCCAGCGCGGCCTCGTCGAAGTCCAGCGCGGCCACCGGAGCGCCGGTGGCCTTGGTGAGGAAGCGCGCCAACGTCCCTTGCAAACTGTCGGCTTCGGCCTGGGGATAGGCCTGGGCGAAGGCGCGGGCGAAGTCGGGTGCCGGCACGTAATTGCGACGCAGCGACTTGGGCAGGCCCCGGATCAGCGCCGTGGCCTTTTCTTCGACCAGGCCGGGCACCAGCCACCCCAGGCGCGCGCCGTCCAGCGCCTTGAGCAGGTGCAAAGGCACGTCAAGCGTCACGCCGTCCTCGGCGTGGCCGGGTTCGAAGCGGTAGTGCAGGGCCAGCCGGGCGTCGCCCAGCGCGAAGAACTTCGGGAACCGCTCGGCCTCGCTGCCTTCGCCCGGCAGCAGGTCGGCGAGCGACCACTCCAGCGCGCGCTTGTGCTCCGGCGACGCCTTCGCATAGCCGCTGTCCAGCGCGGCAACGCTGTTGGTGTCCGCCGGCAGCCGGTCCAGGTACCAGAGGGCCTGCCAGTCCTCGTCGGCCACCAGGCCGGCGCGGCGCAGCTTCGCTTCTTCCTCCAGCGCCTTCTCCAGCGTGGCGAGATTGCGCTTGAGGAAGGGGCTGCGGGTATCCACTTCGCCCGGCACCAGGCCCTGGCGCACGAAGATCTCGCGCGCCTCCGCCGGGTACAGGCCGCCGTAGTGCACCGGCTTCTTCGGCGCCAGCACCAGGCCGAACAGGCTGATCTGTTCGCTGCCGATGACCCGGCCCTGCGCGCGCGACCAGTGCGGGTCGAAGTGCTTGCGCGCCAGCAGGTGGCCCAATTCGGCAATGACCCAATCGGGTTCGATGCGCGCCGCCATCATGCCCCACACTTTCGCGGTGTCGATCAGGGTGGCCACCAGCACCCAGGCGGGAGGCAATTTGGCCAGCGATGAGCCCGGGAACAGCTGGAACTTGCGCTGGCGCGGCGCATCGTAGAAGCCCTTTTCGGTGCGGTGGCCAACCTGCGCCGGCAACCCCGCGATCAGGGACCGGTGCAGCGCCGCGTGGAAGGCCTGGGCTTTCTTCGTGGACGGGGGCGCAGCCTCAGGCGTACCGGCGACCGAGGGATCCCAGCCCACTTCTTCGCAGGCCAGCAGCAGCTGGCGGTGCAGTTCGCGCCACTCGCGCATGCGCAGGAAGCCCAGGTAGCGGCGCTCGCACCAGTCGCGCAGCTTGGACTGCGTAAGGTCTTCATGGGCGGTGCGATACGCCGTCCACAGGTTCAGGACGCCGATGAACTCGGAGTTGGGGTCGGCGAATTCGGCGTGGGCGAGGTCGGCTTTCTCGCGGGCGTCGGCCGGGCGCTCACGCGGGTCCTGGATGCCCAGGAACGAGGTGATGACCGTGACTTCGGCCAGGCAGCCGTGGCCGTGCGCGGCCACCAGCATCCGCGCCAGCTTCACGTCCACCGGCAGCCGCGACATCTGCCGGCCGATCGGCGTCAGCCTGCGTTCGGCGTCCACGGCGCCCAGCTCGGTCAACGTCTGCCAGCCGTCGGCGATCGCCCGCGGGTCGGGGGCATCAATGAAGGGGAAGTCCTCCACCCGGCCCAGGCCCAGCGTCAGCATGCGCAGGATCACGCCCGCCAGCGACGCGCGCAGGATTTCAGGGTCGGTGTAGCGCGGGCGGGCGTTGAAGTCGTCTTCGGAATACAGGCGATAGCAGATGCCCGACGCGATGCGGCCGCAGCGGCCCTTGCGCTGGTCGGCGCTGGCCTGGCTGATCGGCTCGATGTGCAGGCGATCGAGCTTGCCGCGCGGGCTGTAGCGCTTCACGCGCGCCGCGCCGGGGTCGATGACGTAGCGGATGCGCGGCACCGTCAACGAGGTCTCCGCCACGTTGGTGGCCAGCACGATGCGCCGCCCCGGCCCGGGGTTGAACACCTTGTCCTGGTCGCGCGCCGACAGCCGCGCATAAAGCGGAATCACTTCCGTCGACCGGTACTTGCGCCGGTTCAGCGCCGCATGGGCATCGCGGATCTCCCGCTCACCCGGCAGGAACACCAGCATGTCCCCCAGCGAATCCTCCCGCGTAATCTCATCCGCCGCCGCCACGATCGCCTCGGCCATCGAGGCGGGAACGGCGTCAGGTTCAGTTACCCGGGGACGGGCGCCGCGCTTGCCGGTTTCATTGCCGGACGAGTGAACCTGACCCCGTTCCTGCGGGTCAGCGGGGCGGTAGCGGACTTCCACGGGGAAACCGCGGCCTTCGACGTTGAGTACCGGCGCACCGTCGAAGTGCCTTGCGAAGCGGTCGGTGTCGATGGTGGCCGAGGTGATGATCAGCTTCAGGTCGGGCCGCGTTTTCACCAGCTGCTTGAGGAAGCCGAGCAGGAAGTCGATGTTCAGGCTGCGCTCGTGCGCTTCGTCGACGATGATGGTGTCGTACTTGGACAAGAAGCGGTCGGACTGGATTTCGGCCAGCAGGATGCCGTCGGTCATGAACTTGATGTAGGTGTCGTCGCCGACGTTCTCGGTGAAGCGCACCTGGTAGCCCACGGCTCCGCCCATGGGCACCTGCAGCTCTTCGGCAACGCGCCGGGCCACGGCGCGGGCGGCGATGCGCCTTGGCTGGGTGCAGCCAATCATGCCGGCGCTGCCGCGACCCGCGGCCAGGCACAGTTTGGGCAGCTGGGTGGTCTTGCCCGAGCCGGTTTCGCCCGCCAGGATCACCACCGGATGCTTGCGGATCAGCGCCACCAGCGTTTCCGCCTCGCGCGCCACCGGCAGGCTGTCGTCGAACGTGGGCACGGGAGCCTGCGCAGCGCGCCGGGCGCGCGTGGCGGCGGAGGCCGCCACCGCCTGGTCCCAGGCCGCGCGGGCAGCCGCATCCTCGGGCGCCTTGCGCAATGCGCCCAGCAGCCTGCGGAGGCGGCCATGGTCGCGGCTGAGCACGGTGTCGGCGGGGAAGCGCGGAATCGGGGCGGGGCGATGTTCCATCCGTGGCAATGGTAACAATCCCGACCCGTTCATTTGCACGAAACGCGTGAGGGCGTACAGTTCCAGTAAACCCCAAGGAGTCCCCGAGATGGCATCGAAAAAGGCTTCCTCCCCCGCCGCCGTCGCCCACGGCGCGCCCAAGATCGACATCGGCATTGGCGAGAAGGACCGGCGCAAGATCGCCGACGGCCTGTCCCGCTTCCTGGCAGACAGCTACACGCTGTACCTCAAGACCCACAATTACCACTGGAACGTCACCGGGCCGATGTTCAACTCCCTGCACGTGATGTTCATGACCCAATACACCGAGCAATGGACGGCGCTGGACGAGATCGCCGAGCGCATCCGCGCCCTGGGCTTCAATGCGCCGGGCTCGTATGCGCAGTTCGTGAAGCTGGCCAGCATCAAGGAAGACCCGAGTTCGCCCGAGGCCCCTGAGTGGCAGGAAATGGTCCGCCAGCTGGTCGCCGGCAACGAGGCGGTTTGCCGCACTGGCCGCAAGGTGCTCGAAATCGCCGATGACGCCAACGACAACCCGACCGAAGACCTGCTGACCCAGCGCCTGCAGATCCACGAGAAGTACGCCTGGATGCTGCGCTCGCTGCTGCAGTGAGGCCCGGCATCTCCGCCCGGCGGTGGTCGGGCGGAGTTCGCACGCCACCCTGGGCGAACATCGCTGCACGCCCCGGCCCTCTGGCCCGGTAAACTGGGGGCATGACGTCTCCTTCCCACGAAGTCCTGCGCCGCGTCTTCGGTTATCCCGATTTCCGGGGCGAACAGGCCGCCGTGGTCGCGCACATCGTCGCCGGCAACGACTGCCTGGTGCTGATGCCCACCGGCGCCGGAAAATCCCTGTGCTACCAGGTGCCGTCGCTGCTGCGCGAGGGCACGGGCATCATCGTTTCGCCGCTGATCGCGCTGATGCAGGACCAGGTGGAGGCGCTGGAGCAGTTGGGCGTACGCGCGGCTTTCCTGAACTCTTCGCTCAGCGGCGAAGCCGCCTCCGCCGTCGAAGCCCGCCTGTTGGCCGGCGACCTGGACATGCTCTACGTCGCCCCCGAGCGCCTGCTCACCGACCGCTTCCTGCGCCTGCTCGACCGCAGCCGCATCGCCCTGTTCGCCATCGACGAAGCACACTGCGTGTCGCAGTGGGGCCACGACTTCCGGCCCGAGTACCGCGAGCTCAACCTGCTGCACGAGCGCTGGCCGGACGTGCCGCGCATCGCGCTCACCGCCACCGCCGACGCGCCCACGCGCCGCGAGATCGCCGAGCGCCTGGGGCTGGACGAAGCACGCCAGTTCATCACCTCCTTCGATCGCCCGAACATCCGCTACCGCGTGCTGCAGAAAGACAACGCGCGACGGCAGTTGCTCGATTTCCTCGGCGCCTACCGCGGCGATGCCGGCATCGTCTACTGCCTGTCGCGCCGCAAGGTCGAGGAAACCGCCGAATTCCTGGTGCAGCAGGGCATTGACGCCCTGCCCTACCACGCCGGCCTGGACGCCGCGGTGCGCGCGCGCAACCAGCGCCGCTTCCTGCGCGAGGACGGCGTGGTGATGGTGGCCACCATCGCCTTCGGGATGGGCATCGACAAACCCGACGTGCGCTTCGTGGCGCACATGGACCTGCCCAAGTCACTCGAGGGCTACTACCAGCAAACCGGCCGCGCCGGCCGCGACGGCGAGCCAGCGCAGGCCTGGCTGTGCTACGGCCTGGGCGACATGGTGATGCTTCGGCAGATGATCGAAAACTCCGACGCCGGTGAAGAACGACGCTGGCTGGAACGCCGCAAGCTCGACACCCTGCTGGGCTACTGCGAATCCACCCGCTGCCGCCGCCAGGTGCTGCTGGACGCTTTCGGCGAAACCTATCCGCAGGCCTGCGGCAACTGCGACAACTGCCTGGAGCCACCGCGCACCTGGGACGCCACCGTTGCCGCGCAGAAGGCGCTGTCGTGCGTGTACCGCAGCGGCCAGCGCTTCGGCGTCACCCACCTGGTGGACATCCTGCGCGGCGCCGGCAACGAGCGCATCCAACAGCTCGGGCACGACAAGCTCAGCACCTACGGCATTGGCGCCGACCTGGATGCACGCCAGTGGAAGGGCGTGTTCCGCCAGCTCGTCGCGCTGGGCCTGCTGGAAGTGGACGTGGAGGGCCATGGCAGCCTGCGCCTCACCGACGCCAGCCGACCGGTTCTGAAAGGCGAACAAACGGTGGCACTGCGCGAGGAATCCACCCGCACGCGCGAGCGCGAACGCCGCAGCAGCCGCGGGGCCGGCCCGGTCGTTGCGCCGCTGTCGGCCGACGGCCTGCCGCTGTTCGAAGCGCTGCGTGCGCTGCGCGCCTCCCTGGCGCGCGAGCAGTCGGTGCCGGCCTACGTCATCTTCCACGACGCCACGCTGCGTGCGATCGCCGAGCGTTGCCCTGATTCACTCGGCGAGCTGGGCGGCATCAGCGGCGTTGGCGCCGCCAAGCTCGATCGCTACGGCGAACAGGTGCTGTCCACGCTGCGCGACGCCGCGGAGGCCTGAGTACTCGCAGCGCGCGGTGTGTTCATGCGGCGTCCATCGGCGTGCCGACGCAGGCGGGTATCATTACGCCCCCCCACGCCGGTGCCCCGCCCCATGACCCCACGTGCCCTGGCACTCGCCATCGTCGTCCTGCTGCCCGCTGCGGCCTGGGCCGAGGGTGCCTGCCGCACTGGCCTGGACCGTGACGACAATCCCGCGACCCTCACCGTGCGTTCGGACAACGACCTCTATGGTCGCGCCAAGCAGGACCAGGGCTATACCAACGGCGTAGCCATCACTTTCGTTTCTCCCAACCTCGCCGAACCCGGCCAAGACCCCTGCCTTCCCGCGCCGGTGCGTTGGCTCAACCGCTACCTAGACTGGAGGCAGCCCGGCGGCTTCGAGCAGCAGAACATGGTGCTGGGCATCACCCACGGCATCTACACGCCCACCGACGGGACGCGCGGCGACCTGATCGCGGATGACCGGCCCTATGCCGGCGTTGCCACGCTCAGCTTGGGCTACAGCGCGCGCACCGGTAATCGCCTGCGAACCAGCCACTTCAGACTGGGCGTGGTGGGGCCGTCGGCGTGGGGCGAAGGCGGGCAGGACACCCTCCACCGCCTGTTCGGCCGCGAGCGTTTCAGGGGCTGGGACCACCAGCTGCGTGACGAAGTAGTGGTGCAGCTCGTACACGAGCGCCTGTGGCGGCACCGCCCCGAAACCAGCGCGCACGGCTGGGGTTGGGATGCCATCGGGCACGTGGGCGGCAGCCTGGGCAACCTGGCCACCTATGCCAATGCCGGAGGCGAAGTGCGCTGGGGTCGGTGGCTGCCCGATGACTTCGGCAGCGACCCGATGCGGCCCGCCGGCGAGAACCGTGCACCCTCCGCCGGCCGACTCGACGCCAGCCAGTGGGCCGGGCATCTTTTCGTCGGGCTGGACGCACGCGCGGTCGCGCACGACATCACGCTCGACGGCAACACGTGGAAGGACAGCCACAGCGTCGACAGCCGCAAGGCCGTCGCCGACCTGAGCCTGGGTATCGCCTTCACGCGCGGGCCCTGGAAGATCGCCGGCTCCCACGTTCGACGAACGCGCGAGTTCCACGGCCAGGTGGAGCGCCCCGTGTTCGGCAGCATCAGCCTGAGCCGAGCGTTCTGACGCCGCCCGAAACCTTTGCCTCCCCGTGAATGGGCGTAAGGTGGTCGTGCCCACTGCAGGAATCATCGCCACGAACGCGGTGCCTGCGGCGGGTGCGCCCGGCGGCACGAGGTGCCGCCATCACCACCCCGCCTGCGGAGGTCATCGTGTTCAAGCGCTTGGTATTGGGTTCATTGGGATTGGCCGTGATTGCAGTCCTGGGGCTGTGGATTCTCGCCTACCGTCCCGCGATCGACACCATCGCCGCCCCCGGGGCCGGCAGTTTCCTGCCCGAACGCATTGCCCAGGGGGAAGTGCTCGCGGCCGCCGGCTACTGCGCCACCTGCCACACCGCCGCCGGTGGTGCGCCCTACGCGGGCGGTTACCCGATGGAAACCGAGTTCGGCACCCTCTACTCCACCAACATCACGCCCGACGCCGACACCGGTATCGGCCAGTGGTCGGAGGCGGCCTTCCTGCGCGCGATGCAGCAGGGCGTGTCGCGCGACGGCTCGCACCACTTCCCCGCATTTCCGTACCAGCACTTCAACCAGGTCAGCGACGAGGATATCGGCGCGATCTACGCCTACCTGATGAGCCTGCCGCCGGTGAACGCACCGGCGAAAGCGCCCGACATCGCCTTCCCGCTCAACCTGCGCATGCTGCAGGCGGGCTGGAAGCTGCTGTATTTCCGCGACGATGCCTACGGCCCGGTCACCGGCGGCAGCCCCGAGTGGAATCGCGGCGCCTACCTGGCCGAAGGCCTGGCCCACTGCTCGGCCTGCCACAGCCCGCGCAATGGGCTGGGCGCCGAACTCACGGGCGAAGCCGAGCGCTACGCCGGCGCCGCCATCGACGGCTGGTATGCGCCGCCGCTCAAGGCAGCCAACACCGCGGCCGTGGCCTGGAGCCAGGACGAACTGTTCGCCTACCTGCGCAACGGCGGCACGGCGCTGCACGGCGTGGCCGTGGGCCCGATGTCGCCGGTGGTGCATGCGGGCTTGGCCAGGCTGCCGGAAGCGGACGTGCGCGCGATCGCCGTGTATTTCGCCGACCGGTTCGGACCTGCGGCCGATACGGCCACCACCGCCGCTATCGTGGCCAGGGCGCTGGCCAGCGGCACGCCGGTCATCGGCCAGCCGTCGCCTGCGGGTGAGCAGCTCTACGCCGCGGCCTGCGGCTCCTGCCACTTCAACAGCGGCCCGGTGCCGGCGCTGCTGCGGGTGGACCTGGGCCTCAACAGCGCACTTTCGGCCTCCGATCCGTCCAACCTGCTGCAGGTGATCCTGCACGGCGTGGGCGTGGAGGAAGGCCTGCCCGACGTAATGATGCCGGGCTTCGCGCACGCGTTTTCCAACGACCAGGTGGTGACGCTGGCCGCATGGCTGCGCAGCCAGCGCACCAGCCTGGCCCCGTGGCCCGACCTGGCGGCCCGCGTGGACGCCCTGAACCCGCCATCCCCACCAGCGCCCTGACCCGGAGCAACGACGCATGAGCCAGTTCCAACTCAACGGCCTTCCCGTCCAGGTGGACGTGGACGACGACACGCCCCTGCTCTGGGCCATCCGCGACACCGTGGGGCTGAAGGGCACCAAATTCGGCTGCGGCATCGGCATGTGCGGCGCCTGCACGGTGCACCTCAACGGCCGCGCCATTCGATCGTGCATCACGCCGGTGGGCGCCGTGGCCGGGCAAGCCGTCACCACCATTGAAGGCCTGGACCCGGCGGGCCAGCACCCGCTGCAGGTGGCGTGGGTGGCCGCGCAGGCGCCGCAATGCGGCTACTGCCAGCCGGGCCAGATCATGCAGGCAGCCACGCTGCTGGAGGACTATCCCAATCCCACCGACGCCGAAATCAACGCCGTGATGGCCGGCAGCCTCTGCCGCTGCATGGCCTACGCGCGTATCCGCAAGGCGATCAAACTCGCCGCCGCGCAGATGCAGGGGGAGCCGCAGGCATGAGCCTTTTCCGCAAGCTTGGCGAGCCGGGCGCCGCGCCCGCCACCCTCACCCGCCGCAGTTTCCTGATTGCCGCCGCCGGCACCGGCTTCGTCATGGCTTTCGCCAACGCTTCGGTGCTGCTGCCCGAGTCGGCGGACGCACTGGTCGCGACGAAGAGCTACGACCCCAACCTCTGGTTCCGCATCGACCAGCAGGGACTGATCACCGTGCACGTGATCCGCGCCGAGATGGGACAGCACGTGGGCACCGCCCTGGCGCGCATCCTCGCCGACGAACTCGAGGCCGACTGGTCCAGCGTGCGCATCGAGCATGTGGACAGCGACCCGAAGTGGGGAATGATGGTGACCGGCGGCAGCTGGTCGGTTTGGCAGAGCTTCCCGCTGCTGAGCAAGGCCGGCGCCGCAGGCCGCATCGCCCTGATCGAAGAAGGTGCGCGGCTGCTCGGCGTGTCGCCGTCGGCCTGCACCGCGCGCGATAGCACCGTGAGCGCGGGCGGCCGCAGCATCAGCTACGCGCAGATCGTCCAGCGCGGGAACCTCAGCCGGCAGTTCAGCGCCGACGAACTCGACGCCCTGCCGACCAAACCCGCCTCGGAGCGCCGCCTCGTGGGCGTCGACACCCAGGCCATCGACATCCCGGGCAAGACCAACGGCCAGGCCCTCTACGGCATCGATGCCCACCTTGAGGGCATGGTGTATGCGCGGCCCAAGATCCCGCCTACCCGCAACGGCTCAACCGTCGTGTCGGTGGACGATGCCGCCGCGAAAGCGGTGGCGGGCTACCGGGGCCACGTCGTGCTGGAAGACCCCTCGGACACCGTGCCGGGCTGGGTGATGGTGTTCGCCGACTCCACCGCCGCCGCCATCAAGGCCGCAGACCTGGTCGAGGTGAAGTGGACCAATGACGACACCGCGTCGGTGTCCGAGAAAGACCTGCTCGATCACTCGGCCAGGCTCATCGCCGACCCGGCTGCCGGTTCCACCGTGGTGGACGACGCCGGCGTGGACGCCGCGTTCGCCGCCGCAGCCACCACCTTCGAGGCCGAGTACACCACCGCGAGCGTGCTGCACTTCCAGCTCGAGCCCGTCAACGCCACCGCACAGCTCAAGGACGGCATGTGGGAAATCCACACCGGCAACCAGTGGCAGTCGCTGATCCTGCCGACCTTGGCCAAGGCCCTGGGCGTGGGCGAAGACAAAGTGGTGATGCGCACCTACCTGCTGGGCGGCGGCTTCGGCCGCCGGCTCAACGGCGATTACGCCGTGCCCGCCGCGCTGGCCGCCAAGGCGCTGGGCAAGCCGGTGAAGATGACCTGCACCCGCGCCGACGACGCCCGCTTCGACTCCTTCCGCTCGCCTTCGCTGCAGCGGCTGCGGATGGGCTTCGACGCCGACGGCCGGGTGGTGGCCATGCAGCACGACGCCTGCGCCGGCTGGCCGACCAAAGTGATGGTTCCGGCCTTCATGCCCAAGGGCAAGAACGGCGAACCCTACGACCCCTTCGCCATCGCCGGCGCCGACCACTGGTACACGGTGGGCGCACACCGCGTGCGCGCGCTCTCGAACGACCTGGCCAACCGCTCGTTCCGTCCCGGCTGGCTGCGCTCGGTGGGGCCGGGCTGGACCAACTGGGCGCTGGAGAGCTTCATGGATGAAGCCGCGCACAAGCGGGGCGTTGACCCGCTGGCGTTCCGGCTGGGCCTGCTCGACGGCGCGGGCGCGAACGCCGGCAGCGCGCCCAATGCGGTCGGCGGCGCCCTGCGCCAGGCGGCCGTGCTTCGGCGCGTTGCGGAGATCTCCGGCTGGGGCAGCACGCTGCCGCCCGACACCGGGCTGGGCATCGCCTCATCGTTCGGCCAGGAGCGCGACATGCCGACCTGGGTCACCTGCGTGGCGCGCGTGCGCGTGAACCGCGACACGGGCCTGGTAACGACCGAGAAGCTGTTCCTGGTGACCGACGCCGGCACGGTGGTGCATCCCGACGGCGCCCTGGCGCAGACCGAGGGCGCCGCGCTGTGGGGCCTGAGCATGGCGCTGCACGAGGGCACCCAGTTCGAGAACGGCCAGGTGCGTGACACGAACCTGGGCACCTACACACCGCTGCGCATGGGCGACGTACCCGATTTGCAGATCGAGTTCATCGCCAGCACCGAAGCGGCCGTGGGACTGGGCGAGCCGTCCACCACCGTGGTGGCGCCCGCCATCGCCAACGCCATCTTCAACGCGGTGGGCGTGCGGCTGCGGCACCTGCCCATGCGGCCAGCCGACGTGCTGGCGGCTCTGCGCAAACCGGCCAAGGCCTGACACCCCGCCGCGACCGGGTGAGTGATTGCCTAAACCAGGCGCCACGCCATGCGTTCGCCCGCGCGCATGGGCACCAGCGCATCGGGGCCGTCGCCGAACTGCGCGGGCATCTGCCAGCTTTCGCGTCGCAGCGTGATGGTGTCGGCGTTGCGCGGCAGGCGATAGAAATCGGGGCCGTGGAAGCTGGCGAAACCTTCGAGTTTGTCGAGCGCACCGGCCTGGTCGAACACCTCGGCGTAAAGCTCGATCGCGCCCGGGGCGCTGTAGATGCCCGCGCAGCCGCAGGCGGATTCCTTGGCATGGCGCGTGTGCGGCGCGCTGTCGGTGCCCAGGAAGAACTTCGGGCTGCCGCCGGTGGCCGCGGCCACCAGCGCCTGGCGATGCTCTTCGCGCTTGAGGACCGGCAGGCAGTAGTTGTGCGGCCGCAGTCCGCCGGCGAAGATCGCGTTGCGGTTGAGCAGCAGGTGGTGCGGGGTGATGGTGGCGGCGATGCCGTCATGTGCGCCGGCGACGAATTCGGCGGCCTGGCGCGTGGTGATGTGCTCGAACACCAGCCGCAGGCGCGGGAATCGCGCCACCAGCGGCAGCAGGTGGCGCTGGATGAACTCGGCCTCGCGATCAAACACGTCCACCCACTGTTCAGTGACTTCGCCGTGCATCAGCAGCGGCACGCCCAGCGCCTGCATCGCCTCCAGCGCTGCGTCGCAGCGACGGATGTCGGTCACGCCGGCGTCGGAGTTGGTGGTGGCGCCGGCCGGGTACCACTTCACGCCCTGCACGCAGCCGCTGGCCTTGGCGGCTTCGATCTGTGCCGGCGTGGTGTTGTCGGTGAGGTAGAGGGTCATCAGCGGTTCGAACGCCAACCCGCCGGGCACGGCGTCCAGGATGCGCTGGCGATAGGCCTGGGCCAAGGCGGCAGTGGTGACCGGCGGCACCAGGTTGGGCATCACGATTGCGCGGCCAAACTGCCTGGCCGTTTCGGGAACCACGCGCGAGAGCATGGCGCCGTCGCGCAGGTGCAGGTGCCAATCGTCCGGCCGCGTCATCACCAGTTCGGTCATTTCGGCCACGGCCACGCTCCCTGTCGATCGACAACAACGTTCGGGCAATGCCTTCCGGGAAGATGGTGGGCCGTGATGGATTCGAACCATCGACCAAAAGATTAAAAGTCTTCTGCTCTACCAACTGAGCTAACGGCCCAACAAAAACGGTGCTGCCCGGCGCGACCAAGCGCGCGGGGGTGAATTCTAACGCATCAGGCGCGCGGCGCGTAGCGCGTGGGGTCGGCCAGCCCGGCGGCGGCGAATCCCTCGCTGCGCAGACGGCAGGCGTCGCACAGCCCGCAGGCGCGGCCCTGGTCGTCTGCCTGGTAGCAGGACACGGTGCGGCTGAAATCCAGGCCCAGGCGCTGCCCTTCCAGCGCGATCTGCGCCTTGCTCATGCGGATCAGCGGTGCATGCACGCGCAGCCGATGGCCCTCCACGCCCACCTGGGTGGCCAGGTTTGCCAGCCGCTCGAAGGCCTCGATGAACTCGGGGCGGCAGTCGGGGTAGCCCGAATAGTCCACCGCGTTCACGCCGCAGAACAGGTCGTCGGCGCCCAGCACTTCGGCCCAGCCCAGCGCGATGGACAGCATGATGGTGTTGCGCGCCGGCACGTAGGTGATCGGTATGCCCTCGCCGGCCGCTTCCGGCACGGCGATGTCGGCGGTCAACGCCGAGCCGCCGATGCTGCGCAGGTCGATGGTGACCACCTTGTGCTGCGCCGCGCCCTGGCTGACCGCCAGTTCAGCGGCCGCGGCCAGCTCGGACGTATGCCGCTGGCCGTAGGAAACGCTCAGCGCATGGCACTGGAAACCCTGCTCACGGGCCAGGGCCAGCGTCACCGCCGAATCCATCCCGCCCGATACCAGTACGACCGCTTTCTTCATCTCAGCGCCCCTGCGCGTCGCCCCAGAGTTGTTTGTGCAGCTGCATCTGGAACCGCACCGGCAGCTTGTCGGCCAGGATCCACTCCGCCAGTTCGCGCGGCGTCACCTGGTCGAACGAGGGCGAGAACAGCACTTCGCAGCGCGCGGTGAGGCCGTGCTCGGCCACCATGCCGCGCGCCCATTCGTAGTCGGCGCGGTCGCAGACGACGAACTTCACCTGGTCATGCGCGGTCAGCAGCGGCAGGTTCGACAGCAGGTTGCGGTGCATTTCCAGCGAGGCAGGCGTCTTGAGGTCCACCACGCGGCTCACGCGCGGGTCCACGCCGGCGATGTCGATGGCCCCCGAGGTTTCCAGCGACACGTCGTAGCCGGCGTCGCAGAGCTTTTCCAGCAGGCCCAGGCAGCGCTTCTGCGACAGCGGTTCGCCGCCGGTGACGCAGACGTGGCGCACGCCGTGGCGCGCCACTTCGGCCAGGATCGTTTCGATTTCCCACCATTCGCCGCCGTGGAAGGCGTAGGCGGTGTCGCAGTACTGGCAGCGCAGCGGGCAGCCGGTGAGGCGCACGAACACCGTTGGCCAGCCCACCGCGCGGGCCTCGCCCTGCACGGACAGGAAGATTTCGGTCAGGCGCAGGCGCTCGGCGGCCGGGGTGTCCATGGCGGCAACCGGCACGGGGCCGGCTTCAGCGGTTTTCGGTGGCGAGCGTGCGCAGGCGGCTTTCGGCCTTGCCGGCGGCGTCGGTGCCCGCGTGGCGCGCCGAGACATCGCGCAGGGTGGCTTCACCGGCGGCGCGCTGGCCCTGGGCGATCTGGCAGTAGCCCAGCTTGAGCAGCGCGTCGGATTCCTTGCGCGAACCCGGATGCTGGGTCAGCAGCGTTTGGAAGGCCTGCTGGGCCAGGTCGTAATTCTGGGTGACGTAGTAGCTTTCGCCCAGCCAGTAGTAGGCGTTGGGCACCAGCGCGCTGGCCGGATAGTCTCGCAGGAAGGCCTGGAACAGGCGCGCCGAGTCGGCGGCCTCGAAGCGTTCGACCAGGGCGTCGAGCGCAGCCTGGTAGGCGGCTTCCTCGGCAACCGGGTCCACCGGCGCGCCCGGGTCGGCCGACGTGGCGGTGGGGGACGCAGCCGGTTCGACGTCGCTGAAACCAGCGGCGGCAGGGGCAGGCGGGGCCGTCACGGCGGGCGCCGTGGCGGACGGGGCATTGGGGGCGGCGGACGCGGCGGGGTTGCCCTCGAGGCGGCCAAGGCGGCCGTCCAGGTCGAGGTACTGCTCGCGGTTGCGCTGCTTGAGCTGTTCGATTTCGTTTTGCAGGGTTTCGACCACGTTGCGCAGGGACTGCACTTCAGTCTGGAGCTGCACCATGCGGTTCTGCTGGTCCAGGTTGGCCTGGCCGGCGGACTGGTTTTCGACGTTGGCCGAGTTCTCGAGGCGGGTGACCCGCTCACCGAGGCTTAGGCGCTGCGCCATTGCCGGAGTGGGGGGGGGGGGGGGGGGGGGGG
>NZ_JAIBFH010000174.1 GCF_019459675.1 Arenimonas sp. | reverse complement strand
TCGGGCTGCAGCACGTTGATGTGCAGGTTGCCGTCGCCGATGTGGCCGAACCACACCACTTCGAACTGCGGGTAGGCCGCGTCCAGCAGCTCGCGCGCGCGCGCCAGGAAACCGGGCAGCGCCGAGATGCGCACCGAGATGTCGTTCTTGTAGGGCCGCCAGCGCGCCAGCGCCTCGGTGATGCCTTCGCGCAGGCGCCACAGCTGCGCGGCCTGCGCCGCGCTGGCCGCCTGCACGCCGTCCACCACCCAGCCCTGCTCCAGGCAGTGCTCGAACGCGGCCAGGCCGGCGGCCTGCTGCGCTTCGTCGGCGGCGTCGTATTCGGTCACCACGTAGTACGGGTACACCGTTTCAAACGGGTTGGTGCCGCCATGGGCCAGCACATGCCTGAGGCCGATGTCGGTGAGGAATTCGAAAGCCTGCAGGTTCAGCCGCGCGCGGAACACGGTGAACACCTGCATCACCGCCTCGAACGAGGGCAGCGCCAGCAGCAGGGTCTGCGCTGCCGGCAGGGGCTGCGTCAGCCGCAGCGTGGCTTCCACCACGATGCCCAGGGTGCCCTCAGAGCCGATGGCCAGGTGGCGCAGGTCGTAGCCGCTGGAGTTCTTCACCAGGCCCCGGCCCAGGTCCAGCAGCTCGCCCGTGCCGGTCACCAGCTTGAGCCCGGCGATCCACTCGCGGGTGTTGCCGTGGCGGATCACGCGGATGCCGCCGGCATTGGTGGCGATGTTGCCGCCGATGCTGCAGCTGCCGCGCGAGCCGAAATCCACCGGGTAAAGCAGGCCCTGGGCCTGCGCCGCCTCCTGCACCGCCTGCAGCGGCGTGCCGGCCTGCACCGTCAGGTGGTTGTCGATGGCGTCGTAGCCCAGCACCCGGTTCATGCGCTCCAGGCTCAGCACCAGCTCGCCCCGGGCCGCCACGGCGCCGCCGGACAGGCCCGTGCGCCCGCCGGACGGCACGATGGCCACGCCGTGCTCGCAGGCCCAGCGCACCACGGCCTGCACCTGGTCCACGGTGCCCGGCAGCGCGATGGCCATCGGTGCGGGGGTCCAGCGCCGGGTCCAGTCGCGGCCGTAGTGTTCCAGGTCGGCCGGGTCGGTCTTGATCAGCAGGCCGGGGACGGCGGTCTGCAGGGCGGTCAGGCGCGGATCGGTCATGGCTCGGGGTCGGCGAAGGAAGGGTTGTTGCGGTGCAGCGCACCTGACCAGCATAGTGCAGCAAGCGCCCCTACTTTTACTCCCCCTCCCCATGACGAAACTGAAAACTTCCTTCCCGCGGCAGGACATCCGCGTACTGCTGCTCGAAGGCGTCAGCCAGAGCGCCGTGGACCAGCTGCGGGCGGCCGGCTACACCAACATAGATTTCCACACCAAGTCCCTGCCCGAGCGTGAGCTGCGCGCCGCCATCGCCGAGGCGCACCTGGTCGGCATCCGCTCGCGCACGCAGCTCAACGCCCAGGTGCTGGCCGACGCACGCCGGCTGATCGCGGTGGGCTGCTTCTGCATCGGCACCAACCAGGTGGACCTGGAGGCGGCGCAGGCGCTGGGCGTCCCGGTGTTCAATGCCCCCTATTCCAACACCCGCAGCGTGGCCGAGCTGGTGATCGCCGAGGCCATCCTGCTGATGCGCGGCATTCCGCAGAAAAACAGCGAATGCCACCGCGGCGGCTGGTCCAAGACCGCCGAGGGCAGCCACGAAGTGCGCGGCAAGACCCTGGGCATCGTCGGCTACGGCCACATCGGCACCCAGGTGGGCCTGCTGGCGGAAAGCCTGGGCATGCAGGTGGTCTTCCACGACATCGAAACCAAGCTGTCGCTGGGCAATGCCCGCCCCGCCAAAGGCCTGGGCGACCTGCTGGCGCAAAGCGACGTGGTGAGCCTGCACGTGCCGGAAACCCCGGCCACGCAGAACCTGATCGCCGCCACGCAGATCGCCCTGATGAAGCGCGGCGCGCACCTGATCAACGCGTCCCGCGGCACCGTGGTGGACATTGACGCGCTGGCCGACGCCCTGCGCAGCGGGCAAATCGGTGGCGCCGCGGTGGACGTGTTCCCGGTGGAGCCCAAGGGCAGCGACGAGGCCTTCGTGTCGCCGCTGCGCGGCATGGACAACGTGATCCTGACCCCGCACGTAGGCGGCAGCACGCTCGAAGCGCAGGACAACATCGGCACCGAAGTGGCGGCCAAGCTGATCCGCTACAGCGACAACGGCTCCACCCTGTCGGCGGTGAATTTCCCCGAAGTGTCCCTGCCCGGCCACATCGGCAGCCGCCGCATCCTGCACATCCACCGCAACGTGCCCGGCGTGCTGTCACTGGCCAACGACATCTTCCGCGACCAGGGCATCAATATTGATGGCCAGTACCTGCGCACGGACGCCAAAGTGGGCTACGTGGTGATGGACGTCACCGCCACCGAAACGCAGGCCGATGAACTGCGCCAGGCGCTGTCGGCGATCCCGGGGACGCTGCGGGTGCGGGTGCTTTACTGACCCGGCGCCGGGTCAGCCCGGCGTGCGGCCGTACACGTCCTCGAAGCGGACGATATCGTCTTCGCCCAGGTAGCTGCCCGACTGCACTTCAATCAGCTCCAGCGGCACCACGCCCGGATTTTCCAGCCGGTGCTTGCTGCCCAGCGGGATGTAGGTGCTCTGGTTCTCGCCCAGCAGGAACACCCGTTCGTCGCAGGTAACGCGGGCACTGCCGCTCACCACGATCCAGTGCTCGGCCCGGTGGTGGTGCATCTGCAGCGACAGCGCGGCGCCGGGCTTGACCACGATGCGCTTCACCTGGAACCGGTCGCCGCTGTCCACGCCGTCATAGCTGCCCCAGGGCCGGTAGACCTTGCGATGCACGCTGGCCTCGGGCCGCTTTTCGGCCTTCAGGCGCGCCACGATCTGCTTGACCTGCTGCACCTGGTCGCGCGCCGCCACCAGCAGCGCATCGTCGGTGTCCACCACGATCACGTCGCGCAGGCCCAGCAGGCTGACCAGGCGGCGGCCGCCCCAGGCCAGGGTGTTGCGGCAGTCCAGGGCGATCACGTCGCCGTGGTGGGCGTTGCCGTCGGGATCCTGGTCGGCAATCTCCCACAGCGCCGACCAGGAGCCGACGTCGCTCCAGCCCACGTCCACCGGCAGCACCGCGGCGGCGTCGGTCTTTTCCATCACCGCGTAGTCGATGGAATCGGCCGGGCAGGCCTCGAACGCGGCGCGGTCCAGGCGCAGGAAATCGACGTCGCGCTTGGCGCCTTCCAGCGCCGCCGTCGCCGCCGCCACCATCGCCGGGGCGAAGCGCTGCAGTTCCGACAGGAACACCGAGGCACGGAACAGGAACATGCCCGAGTTCCAGAAATAATCGCCGCTGGCCACGTAGGCCTGCGCGGTGGCCAGGTCGGGCTTCTCCACGAAGCGCTCCACGTCCCGCACGCCGGCCGCGCCGGGCGGCCCTTCGGTGGAACCCGCCTTGATGTAGCCGTAGCCGGTTTCCGGGCCGGACGGCACGATGCCAAAGGTGACCAGGGCGCCCTGCCCTGCCGCGGCCATCGCGGCCTGCACCGCGGCGTGGAAGGCCGGTACGTTGCGGATGACGTGGTCGGACGGCAGCACCAGCAGCAGCGGATCGTCGCCAGCGGCCATCGCCTGCAGCGCGGCCACGGCGATGGCCGGCGCCGTGTTGCGGCCCACCGGCTCGAGCAGCAGCGCTGCCGGGGCCACGCCCAGCTGGCGCAGCTGTTCGGCCACCATGAACCGATGCTCCTCGTTCGCCACCACGATCGGCGCGGCCATGCCGGCCAGGCCTTCGATGCGGCGCCAGGTGGCCTGCAGCAGCGAGCCTTCGCCGACCAGCGGCTGGAACTGCTTGGGATGGGTCTCGCGCGACAGCGGCCAGAGCCGCGTGCCTGAGCCTCCGGACAAAAGAACGGGAACAATGGGCGTCATGGCGGTGCTTGGGAAAAGACTGGATTACATCATGCCTTCCCCGGCCCATCGCGTGTAGCGGGGGCCAGGCCCGCCGCTCGCGAAACAATCGGCGAAAAGGCCGCATGAAAGGTCATAATTGGACTTCACATCTCCTGGAACCCCGCCCGGATGAGTTTGCCCACCCGCGAATCGCTGCGCCTGGACTGGACCCGCCGCGCCCTGGCCGACCCGGATGCGTCGATCGTGCGCGCGACCAACGACGCCAGCTTCCGCAGCTACTGGCGTGCGCACTCCGCCGGCCGCAGCTGGGTGCTGATGGACGCGCCGCCGGACAAGGAGGACATCCGACCCTGGCTGGACGTGGCCGGCCGCCTGGCCCGCGCCAGCGTGCACGTGCCCGACATCCAGGCCGCCGACGCCGAGCGTGGCTTCGTGCTGATGGAAGACATGGGCGACCGCCTGCTGCTGCCCGAGCTGACGCAAGCCAACGCCGACCGCCACTACGGCGATGCCATGCGCGCCATCCTGAGCATGCAGCTCGACGCCGACACCACCGACCTGCCCGTCTACGACGAAGCACGGCTGGTGGCCGAGATGGAGCTGATGCCCGAGTGGCTGCTCAAGCGCCACCTGGGCTACACGCCCGAGTGCGAGGAATGGGACGTGATCGAAAGCGCGTTCCGCGTGCTCGAGACCAGCGCCCGCGCACAGCCGCAGGCGTTCGTGCACCGCGACTTCCACTCGCGCAACCTGCTGCTGACCGGTCGCGACGATCCGGGCGTGATCGATTTCCAGGACGCCGTGCTCGGCCCGGTCACCTACGACCTGGTGTCGCTGCTTCGCGACTGTTACATCGCCTGGCCCGACGACCGGGTGCAGGCCTGGGTGGAACAGCATCGTCAACAGCTGGCCGACGCCGGGGTGCCGGTGCCTGGGCGCGAGGCGTTCCTGCGCGCGTTCGACCTGATGGGCCTGCAGCGGCACATCAAGGTGCTGGGCATTTTCTGCCGGCTCTGGTACCGCGACGGCAAGGCCGGATACCTGCAGGACCTGCCGCTGGTGTGGCGCTACACGCGCGACGTTGGCCGCCGCTACCCGGAAATCGCGCCGCTGGTGGACCTCATCGAGCGCACCCTCGGAGAACGCGAGCTGGCGGTGCCGCGCGCATGAGCCCGACCCGCGCCCTGGTGTTCGCCGCTGGCCGGGGCGAACGCATGCGACCCCTCACCGACCGCACGCCCAAGCCGCTGCTCACGGTGCGCGGCAAGCCGCTGATTGCCTGGCACCTGGAGAAGCTCGCCGGCCTGGGCGTCCGGGACGTGGTGGTGAACACCTCCTGGCTGGCCGACCGCTTCGCGCCCACGCTGGGTGACGGCGCGCACTGGGGCCTGCGCCTGCACTATTCCCACGAAGGCGACGAACCGCTGGAAACCGGCGGCGGCATGCTGCACGCGCTGCCGCTGTTGGGCGACAACGCCTTCATCGCCGTGAACGGCGACATCTGGTGCGACCACGATTTCACGTCGTTGCCCGACCAGCCCACCGGGCTGGCGCACCTGGTGCTGGTGGACAACCCGGGACACAACGCCAAGGGTGATTTCGCACTTTCGGGCACGCAGGTCCACTCCGATGGCGGACCGCGCCTGACGTTCTCGGGCATCGGGGTCTACCGCCCGGCGCTGCTGGCCCACTGGCGCACCGTCGTTGGTGAAACCGTGGGCGCCGGCCAGACGCCACCCCGCTTCAAACTTGCACCGCTGCTGCGCGCCGCGATGCGCGCCGACGCCGTCAGCGGCGAACATTACCGCGGTGCCTGGACCGACGTGGGCACGCCCGAGCGCCTGGCGGCACTGGACGCCCCGAAGTGAATTTCCGATGCCCGTGACCTTCCTGTCCCAGCTTCCCTCCACCCTGCACCGCGCGTTCGAAGGGGAACTGGCCGGCATGGCGCCGCATGAGCGCCGCGAACAGCATCGGCGCCAGATCCGCCTGCTGCACGTGCCGGTTTCGAACCTGCTGTTGGCCATCGCGCTGGTGGGCCTGGCGCGCGTGCTGGCACAGGGTGCCTGGGGCGACTACGGCCTGCCGATGTTCAGCTGGCAGCTGGCGGCAAGCGCGGCGCTGACGGCCTTGGCGCTGCACTTCCGCCACATCGTCTCGCTGCGGCGTCGGCTGCTTTCGGGGGCGGCGTTCGTGACCCTGCTGCTCACCAGCCTGGCCGAACCCGGGTCGCATTGGCAGCAGATGCCGGTGCTTTCCCTGGCGGGCTTCCTGCTGCTGCCGGTGGCGGGGCTGCCGCTGCTGGTGCGGCCGAAAGTCGCCTTTTTCGCGCTGGCCGCCTGCACGCTGGTGGCCGGCGTGCTGGTGTTCTGGCTGGCGCAAATCCCGGTCGGCGAGCGGCTGGCCTTCAGCTTCCACTACCTGCTCAGCAGCACCGCCGGGCTGGTGCTGCGCCGTGCCCGCGGCAACCTGGCCGTGCACATGCAGCGCCAGGCCGACACCCTTTGGCAGCGCGCCGTCACCGATCCGCTGACCGGGCTGCTCAACCGCCAGGGCTGGATGAGCGTGGCGGAAACGGCGATGCGCGATGCCCTCGACAGCGGCGCGCAGCCGGCGGTGCTGTTCATCGACGTCGATCATTTCAAGCGCATCAACGACAACCACGGCCACCAGGCCGGCGACCAGCTGCTCAAGGAGCTGGGTGCCATCATCAATGCCCGCATGGGACCGGGCGACTTCTGTGCGCGCCTGGGCGGCGAGGAGTTCACCTGCCTGCTGCCGCGTTCAAGCCCGGCGCAGGCCCAGCGCCTGGCCGAACGCCTGGCGACCGACTACCGCAACCACGCACAGCGCTTCAGCTCCACGCTGAGCATCGGCGTGGCGACGCACGGGGCCGGCGACCTGCTCAACGACCTGCTGGCGCGTGCGGATGCCGCGCTGTACGAGGCCAAGCACCGCGGCCGCGACCAGGTGATCGTGGCGCGCTGAGGCTAGAGGTGCCCGCGCAGGAACGGGATGGTGATGCGGCGCTGCGCCGCCAGGCTGGCTTTGTCCAGCCGGTCCAGCAGAGCGGTGAGGCTGGCCAGGTCGCGTTCGCTGCGGCGCATCAGGTAGTCCAGCACCGCGTCGTCCAGCTGCAGGCCGCGGCGCGCGGCGCGCTGGCGCAGCAGCTCGCGCCGGCCTTCTTCGTCCAGCGCATCCACGTGCAGGCGCGCGCATTGACCCAGCCGCGTCGCCAGATCAGGCAGGCACAGGCCCAGCGCGGCCGGGTTGCCACGGGCCGCATAAATCAGCGCGGTGCCGCCCGCCCGCGCGCGGTTGTGGAAGTGGAACAGCGCCTCTTCATCGTCGCGATGGCCGGCGATGGTTTCCAACCCATCCAGGCAGACCAGGTCGGCGCCCTCCTGGGCAGACAGCACGTGGTTGAGCGTGCCGGCGAAGGCCGCCAGCGGCAGGTAGGCGGCGCGGCGACCCATGGCGCTGGCCTGCACGCAGGCCGCCAGCAGCAGATGTGATTTGCCGCTGCCGGCGGGGCCCGCCAGGTACAGCCAGCCCGCGCTGTCGCCGCGCGCCACGGCGGCCACGGCGTCGCGCACGGCCGGCTGGCCGTGGAAAGCTTCCAGGCGCTGGTCGGGCGGCGTGCGCAGCGACAGCGGCAGCTGCGGCGTGCTCACTTCGGAACCGTCACTCCGTCCGGGTCGCCTGTCTGCAGGTGGGCAGGCGCGCCGACGGGCACTTCCGGGAACGGATCGTCGTCGGACCCGACCGGCACCGCTTCGGCGTCCTCCAGAACGTCGATGGAGACTTCTTCGTCGGCGCCGTACAGGCGGCTGTGCGTGTAGCGTTCGTGCACGTAGCGCAGCACCACCACGCCCACCGCCGCCACCGGCAGCGCCAGCAGCACGCCCAGGAAGCCGAACAGCTGGCCACCGGCCATGATCGCGAAGATGACGGCCACCGGGTGCAGGCCGATCTTGTCGCCCACCAGCCACGGCGTCAGGAAGAAGCTCTCGATGGTCTGGCCCGCGCTGAACACCACCAGCACCAGCGCCAGGTGCTGCCAGTCGCCGTGTTGCACCAGCGTGGCGATCACGGCGGCGCCCACGCCCACCACGGCGCCCAGGTAAGGCACGAAGCTCACCAGGCCCGCCACGATGCCGATCAGGATGCCCAGGTCCACGCCCACCAGGGTCAGGCCGGTGGCATAGATGGCGCCCAGCGCGATCATCACGCTGAGCTGGCCGCGGATGAAGCCGCCCAGCACCTGGTCGGATTCATGGGTCAGCCTGACCACTACCGGCTCGATCGGCCGCGGCAGCAGCTCACGCACGCTGCCGAGCATGCCGCGGCCGTCGCGCATGAAGTAAAACGCCACCACCGGGATCAGCGCCAGATTGGCGAACCAGCCCAGGATGGCGATGCCGGACTTGGACACGCCGCCGAAGATGGTCGCGGCAATGCCGCCGGCTTCCTGCCAGTGGGCCTTGAGTAGCTCGATGATCTGGGTGGGATCGACGTAGCCGGCCAGGTCGAGCTTGAAGCGCTGTTCGGCCCACGGCACCGCCGTGTCGGTGATCCAGGTGCCAAACCGCGGCAGCCAGTCCACCAGCTGCGCCAGCTGCCGCTCCACCAGCGGCACCAGCAGCAGCACCGACAGCACCACCGCACATGTCATCAGGGAGAACACCAGCAGCACCGCCGTGGTGCGCGACCGGCCGCCGCGCTGGATGCGCGCCACCAGCGGCTCGCCCAGCCAGGCCAGCAGCGCCGCGATCACGAAGGGCGTCAGCACCGGCCCCAGCAGCCACACCAGCGCGCCCAGGCCGACGGCCAGGGCGAGCCAATGCCAGCGGCGGTCGCTGAGCGGGTGGACGGAATCGTTTGTCATGGGGCGGGGTTCCTCGTTGCATGCCAGGCGCGCACACCATAGCGGACGACGTAATCGATGCCACTGGCGAAAGTCAGCAGTGCCACCGCCAGGATGGCCTCCAGGCGCACCCGCAGCGGCAGCTCCCAGCCGGCCAGTTCCATCAGGCACAGCAGCACCAGCACGAGCTGGGACAAGGTGCTCAGCTTGCCCAGCCAGGTGGGCTTGCCGTCGAAGGGGCCGCCCACCCGCCACCAGGCCAGTGCGCCGGCCACGATCACCAGGTCACGCACCAGCACCAGGCCCACCAGCCAGGCCGGCAGCATGGCCACCAGCCACAGGCCGAGCATGGCCAAGCCCAGCATCAGCTTGTCGGCGATCGGGTCGAGCAGGCTGCCCAGGCGGCTTTGCCAGCCGAAGCGCTTGGCCAGGAAGCCGTCCACCAGGTCGCTTGCTCCGGCCACCAGCGCCACGCCCAGCGCCGCCTCGAAGTGCCGCGCCCACAGCAGCCACAGCAACAGCGGCGCCATCGCCAGACGAAGTCCGGTGATGGCGTTTGGAATGTGGCGCAGGTTCATTGGCGCAGCAGGAAGCGCGGCGCGTCCTGGCTGGCCGAAGGGTCGGCTTCAAGGGTGCTGCCGGCCGCGACGAAGCGGGCGAAGCCTTAGGCGCCCACCGCCAGCTCGAGCTGCAGGTCCAACTGGTCGGGACCGGCCTCGACCACGGTGATCGAGCGCACCACGGCCAGGGTCTGCAGGTAGCCCATGGCCCGCGTGTAGCCTCCCGCGCCACGCAGTCCGCCAATGGCGACCATCAGCGTGCCGGGTTCGCCCACGTCGAGCGCGCGGGCGTCGCGACGGGCCAGTGCATCGGCCGCGCCGTCGGCGCCCGAGGCGATGGCGCGCTGCGGGCTGGGGTCGCTGTAGGACCAGCGCGAGAGTTCGGTTTCGCCGCTGCTCAACACCCAGTCGGCGGTCCAGCCGCCGCCGCTGCGGTACACGCGGCCCAGCAGCTGGGTCTGTTCGCCGTAGCGCGACGCCAGCGGCAGCAGGGGCGCAGGGGTTTGGGCCCAGATGGTCTGCACCGCCGCCTGCTCCACGGCACTGCCGGCAGGCAGGCCGAAGCGCAGGCCGCGCTCGAGCCCGCGGGTGGCCAGCGGCTTCACCACGGCCAGCTGCTGGCTGTTCACCAGGCGCGCACCGCGGCCGTCGTCGATGGCCAGCCACAGCAGGGGACGCGGGCGGCCGGCGCCCCAGTAGGGCAGGCCCGCGCCCGCCACCAGCGCGTCCACGCTGGCGGGATCGAAGGCAAAGGTCATCAGGGTCTTGTAGACCGGCACGCCGCCGATGGCGGCATTGCCCTGCTGGTCGGACGCCGACTCACTGCCGCGGCTGTCCACCACCAGCGATTCAGCGCTGGCCAGCGCGCGACGCACCACCGGGTTGCCGGCGGCCTGCGGCTGGCCGGTAATCTTCACCAGCACCTGGCCCAGGGCCCGGGCGGCGGCGGCGCGGCGCTCGCCGGCACCCTGGGAAAGCAGCTCCACCTCGGCCTGGTAAAGCGCCGGGTCGCGCACGGCCTCGGCCGGCGTTTCGGTGGCCGCGGTCGGACCTGCAGGCACTGGCTCCTGCGCCAGCAGCGACAGGGGTGCCAGGGCCAGCACCAGGGCCAGGCGAAACAGCAGCGGGGTCGTGCGCATGGTCGGTCCAGCCTTCGAGACAGGCCAGCATGGTGCCGCATGCCAGCGGGGCCGTCCAACCGGAGGCTCCGGGCGGCCTGCCCGGCGATAGCTTGTTAGAATGATGACTTCGCCCGCGCCGGAACTACCGTGACTACGCCCACTCCCCTCACCTACCGCGATGCCGGCGTCGACATCGACGCCGGGAACGAAGTCGTCGAGCGCATCAAGCCCCTGGTGAAGCGCACGTTCCGGCCCGAAGTGATGGGCGGCCTGGGCGGCTTCGGCGCCCTGTTCAACCTGACGGGCAAGTACCGCGAGCCGGTGCTGGTGTCGGGCACCGACGGCGTGGGCACCAAGCTCAAGCTGGCCCAGCAGCTCAATCGCCACGACACCATCGGCATCGACCTGGTGGGCATGTGCGTGAACGACGTGCTGGTGCAGGGCGCGGAACCGCTGTTCTTCCTGGACTATTTCGCCACCGGCAAGCTGCACGTGGACACCACCGTGGCCGTGGTCGGCGGCATCGCCGCGGGCTGCGAGCTGGCCGGCTGCGCGCTGATCGGCGGCGAGACCGCCGAGATGCCCGACATGTACCCGCCCGGCGAATACGACCTGGCCGGCTTCACCGTGGGCGCGGTGGAAAAATCCATGCTGCTCGACGGTGCCAAGGTGCGCGCGGGCGACGTGCTGCTGGGCATCGCGTCCAGCGGCCCGCATTCGAACGGTTATTCGCTGGTGCGGCGCATCTACGACCGCGCCGGACGCCCGGCCGGGCTCGACCTGGGCGGCGTGACGCTGGTGGACGCGCTGATGGCGCCCACCACCATCTACGTCAAGCCGATCCTGGAACTGCTGGGCCGGCACGACCTGCACGCCATGGCGCACATCACCGGCGGCGGCCTTACCGAGAACATCATTCGCGTGATCCCCGACGGCCTGGGCCTGGACATCGAGGCGTCGGCCATCGTGCTGCCGCCGGTGTTCGAATGGCTGCAGCGCGAAGGCGCCGTGCCCAACCCCGAGATGTGGCGCACCTTCAACTGCGGCGTCGGCTTCGTGCTGGTGCTGGCGCCGGGTGACGTGGCCGCCGTGTCGTCCGACCTGCAGCGCCTGGGCCTGGCGCACCGCGCCATCGGCTCGGTGGTGGCGGCGGCCGGCGACGAGCGCGTCCGGATCGGCTGAGGCCGCGCGCCGTGACCGCGCGGCCCGCCCCGGCGGCGCTGAGCCGATGGCAGTGGGCGGCGCTGCTGCTTTCCCTGGCGGTGTTCGGCGCCACGTGGATCGCGCCTATCTGGCCGGCAGACCAGGCGCTGCACAGCTCGCTCACCGTGCTCGGCTTCGCCTGGCTGGTGCTGCACGCGCGGCGCTGGCCGATGCGCAACGGTGACTTCATCGCCATCTGCGGCTTCATCGCCGTGCACTGCGTGGCCGCGCGCTGGCTGTATTCGAACGTGCCCTACGACGCGTGGATGCAGTGGCTCACGGGCTGGTCGCCGGACGCGGCCTTCGGTTGGCAGCGCAACCATTTCGACCGGCTGATCCACCTGCTGTACGGGCTTTGCTTCACCCCGGCGGTGCACCGTTCGCTGCGGCAGCGCTGGCCGGGCCTGGCCCTGGGCAGCGCCTTCGCGGTGGCGGTGATGCTGGTGATGTGCACCAGCCTGGTGTACGAGTGGGCCGAATGGGGCATCGCCCTGGCGATGTCGCCCGAGGCCGCCGAGGCCTACAACGGCCAGCAGGGCGACGTCTGGGACGCGCACATGGACATGCTGCTGGCCACGATCGGTGCGCTGCTGACCTGGCCGCTGCTGGACCGCTCGGCGCGCGCGGACGGCGCCGCGCCATGACCCTCCCGCCGCTGCGTATCGCCGTGCTTGCGTCGGGCCGCGGCAGCAACCTGCAGGCGCTGCTGGACGCCATCGGCACGGGCGTCCTGGAGGCCCGCATCGTTGGCGTGTTCTCGGACAAACCCGCCAGCGGCGCGATCGCATTGGCCGGCGCACGCGGCCTGCACGGCGTGGCGATCCGGCCGCGCGACTGCCCGGATCGCGCCGCGCACGATGAAGCGCTGTTCAGCGAAATCGCCGCTGTTCAGCCCGACCTCATCGTGTTTGCGGGATACATGCGCATCGTCGGCGCTGCCGCGCTGAGCCGCCTCGAGGGTCGCATGATCAACATCCATCCATCGCTGCTGCCGAAATATCCGGGCCTGGACACCCATGCCCGCGCCCTCGCCGCGGGCGACGCCGAGCACGGTGCCAGCGTGCACGCGGTCACGCCCGCCCTGGACGCGGGCCCGCTGCTGGCGCAGGTGCGCATCCCCCTGCTGCCCGGCGACGACGCGCCGGCGCTGGCCGCGCGGCTGCTGCCGCGCGAACACGCGCTGCTGGTGGCCACCGCCACCCTTTTCGCACAGCGCCGCGTGCGCCTGCACGCCGACCACGCCGAGCTCGACGGCCGCCGCCTTGCTGCGCCGCTGCAGCTTGACGCGGCCAACCACCTCATCGGAGCCTGACCCCATGCGTTTTTTCCTGCTGTGCCTCGCCCTGCTGCTGCCCGCGGCCGCCCACGCCGCACCGCCGGCGCCCTTCTCCGCCGACTACGAAGTCTTCCAGAACGACAAGAAGCTCGGCCGCGGCACCATCACGCTTCGGGCCCTGCCCGGCGGCCAGTGGGAAATGGTGACCCGCAGCGAGGCCACGCAGGGCCTGGCGTCCGCCGCGGGCGTGACGCGCAACGAGCGCAGCGTGCTGTCCTGGGCGGGCGGCAAGCCCGAGGTGGTGGAGTACCGCATGGACCAGAAGGCGGCGTGGACCTCTCGCAACCTGCACCTGCGGGTGGACGCCGCGGCGCGGCGCGCCAGCAGCACCTACAAGGACAAGACCACCCCCCTTCCCTACCGCCCCGGCATGCTTGACCGCCACGGCCTGACGGCCGCGATCATGGCCGACCTGGCCGCCGGCGCCCGCTCCGGCACGCCGCTGCACTACGACGTGGCCAGCCGCGACAACGTCGAGAAGCAGCACTATTCGGTGGCGGCGGCGGTGAAGCTCAGGACGTCGGTGGGCGTGATGCGCGCCGTGCGCGTCGAGCGCATCCGCGAGGCCGGCAACGGCCGCGTCACCAAGATATGGTTCGCGCGCGAACGCGGCTGGCTGCCGCTGCGCATCAAGCAATACGAAGCCGACGGCGAGACGCTGGACATGCGCATCGTCGCCATTCGCTGAGCCCCGGGGAAAGCGGCAGGCCCTTGAGGCCCTCCCGCCGGGATGGCTCAGGGCAGGCGGCGGATCTTCGCGCCGAGCGCGCCGAGCTTTTCTTCGATGTTCTCGTAGCCGCGGTCGATGTGGTAGATGCGGTCGACCACGGTTTCGCCCTCGGCCACCAGGCCGGCCAGCACCAGCGACGCCGAGGCGCGCAGGTCGGTGGCCATGATCGGCGCACCGGTCATCTTCTTGACGCCGCGGATGATGGCAGTGTTGCCCTCCACGCGAATGTCGGCGCCCAGGCGCGACAGCTCGTTGAGGTGCATGAAGCGGTTCTCGAAGATGGTTTCGGTGATCACGCCCACGCCTTCGGCCACCGTGTTGAGCGCCGCGAACTGCGCCTGCATGTCGGTCGGGAACGCCGGGTACGGGGCCGTCGTCAGGTTGATCGCCTTCGGGCGCCGGCCGCGGCCGTCCACCTCGATGGTGTCGGCGGTGGTGTTGATGTGCGCGCCGGCCTCTTCCAGCTTCACCAGGATGGCGTCCATGGTGTCGGCGCGGGCGCGCTTCACGGTGACCCTGCCGCCGGTCATCGCGCCGGCCACCAGGAAGGTGCCGGCCTCGATGCGGTCGGGCAGCACGTCGTAGTGGATGCCCTTGAGCGAATCCACGCCGTGCACGACGATGCGGTTCGTGCCCGCGCCCTCGATGTGCGCACCCATGGCGATCAGGCAGTTGGCCAGGTCCACCACTTCCGGCTCCATCGCGCAGTTCTCGAGCACCGTGGTGCCCTTGGCCAGCGCGGCGGCCATCAGCACGTTTTCGGTGCCGGTGACGGTGATCATGTCGAACACGTAGCGGCCGCCCTTGAGGCGCTCGGCGCGGGCCTTGATGAATCCATTCTCAACCGTGACCTCGGCGCCCAGCGCCTGCAGGCCGCGGATGTGCTGTTCCACCGGACGCGAACCGATGGCGCAGCCGCCGGGCAGCGACACTTCGGCGTGGCCGAAGCGCGCCAGCAGCGGACCCAGCACCAGGATCGAGGCGCGCATGGTCTTCACCAGCTCGTAGGGCGCCACGGTGCTGGTGATGAAGCGCGGGTCGGCGGTGATGGTGAGCCTTTCGTCCACCATCAGCTGCACGCCCATCGCGCCCAGCAGCTCCATGGTGGTGGTGACGTCGTGCAAATGGGGGACGTTGCCGATGGAGATCGGGCCGTCGGCCAGCAGCGTGGCGGCCAGGATCGGCAGCACCGCGTTCTTGGCGCCGGAAATCTGGACTTCGCCGTTGAGCGGTTCGCCGCCCGTGATGACAATCTTGGCCATGGTGTTGTTTAGCGCTCGGCTTCTTCAGGGGTGAGGGTGCGCAGGGCCAGGGCGTGGATCTCGCCGCCCATGCGCTCGCCCAACGTGGCGTAAACGAGGCGGTGGCGGGCCAGCGGCAGCTTGCCGCGGAAGGCCTCGCACACCACGGTGGCTTCAAAGTGAACGCCGTCGTCGCCCTGCACCCGCGCACGGGCGCCGGGCAGGCCGGATTCGATGAGGTTCTGGATGATGTCCGGGGTCATGGGCACAGCCGCGCGGGGGGCCGCGCAGGCCTTACAATAAGGCCCCGCATCATACCCCCAACGCCCGCGCATGACTGCACCCGCCCCCAAGCAACCGCTCCAGGACGAGGCCCTGATCGCCAGTGGCCGCATGGTCATCGAGGTCGAGGCACAGGCCCTGATGGCCCTGCAGGCGCGCGTGGGGGCAGAGTTTGCGGCGGCCTGCCGGCTGCTGCTGGAATGCCGGGGACGGGTGGTCTGCACGGGCATGGGCAAGTCCGGCCACATCGCCCGCAAGATCGCCGCCACGCTCGCCTCCACCGGCACGCCGGCCTTCTTCCTGCACCCCGGCGAAGCCAGCCACGGCGACCTGGGCATGGTGACCGACGCCGACGTGGTGCTGGCCCTGTCCAATTCGGGCGAATCGGACGAGATCCTGGCCATCCTCCCGGCGCTTCGCCGGCAGGGCAACGCCATGATTGCCGTCACCGGCCGGCCGCAGTCCAGCATGGCCCGCCTGGCGGACGTGCACCTGGACGCCAGCGTCCCGGCCGAAGCCTGCCCGCTCAGCCTGGCGCCCACCGCCAGCACCACGGCGGCGCTGGTGATGGGCGACGCCCTTGCCGTGGCCCTGATGGAGGCCCGCGGCTTCACGGCCGACGACTTCGCCCGCACGCACCCCCCCCGCCCCCTGGGCCCGCGGC
>NZ_JAIBFH010000157.1 GCF_019459675.1 Arenimonas sp. | reverse complement strand
CCCCCACCCAAAAACGCACCGGCCGCCCCCCCCCGCCCACCGCCCGGGATTGTTGGTTTGTCCTGCCAAGGTAGCCCGCGCTGCGTGGGGTTTCAAGCCTTGCCGCGGCACACTGCGATTCGTCAGGAAAGCACGTCCTTGGGTGGGTCCAGCAGGCCCGGCGGCAGGTCGCGCAGCACGCCGGCAAGCTCATGCAGGAAGGCGCTCATGGCCGAGGTCTTGCGCCAAACCATTGCCAGCCTCCGTGTTGGCGCCGGCTGTTTAAAGGTAAGCAGGCGGATGTTTTCCGAAGGCGACACCGGCGGCTTCACCGCCAGCATCGGCAGCAGCGTCACGCCGACCCCGGCGGCCACCATCTGGCGCAGTGTTTCCAGGCTGGTGGCGCGGAAACCCTCCTTTTCGCCGGCGCCAGCCAGGTGGCAGACCTCCAGCGCCTGGTCGCGCAGGCAGTGGCCTTCTTCCAGCAGCAGCAGGTGCTGGTTGCCCAGGTTGGCCAGCGTGAGGTTGCGCTGGCCAGCGAGCGGGTGGCCTTCAGGTACGGCCAGCAGGAAAGGTTCTTCGAACAGGAACTCGGTTTCCAGCCAGTCCTCGTGCAGCGGCATGGCCAGGACGGCCGCGTCCAGCCGGCCCTCGCGCAGCATGTGCAGCACGGCTTCGGTTTTTTCCTCCACCAGCAGAAGCTCCAGCCGCGGAAAGCGGGCGCGTATGCGCGGAACCACGTGCGGCAGCAGGTAGGGGCCCAGCGTGGGGAACAGGCCCAGCCTCACCGTGCCGGCCTCCGGGTCGCTGGTGCGGCGTGCCGTCTCGCGCATCTGGTCCACCTCGGCCAGTACGCGCCGGGCCCGTGTGGCGATGTCGCGGCCTGCTGGCGTCAGCATCACGTGGCGCGGTGCACGCTCTACCAGCGCGATACCCAACTCGTCCTCGAGCTTTTTGATCTGCGTCGAAAGGGTGGGTTGACTGACATGACACGCTTCGGCGGCCTTGCCGAAATGCAGGGCTTCGGCCAGGGCCACCAGGTAGCGCAGGTCGCGGAGGTTCATGGCGATTGGTATAGCCTATGAAAAGTGCGAAAGCAATCTGCATTGCCAGAAGATGCACTCCGGGCAGCAATAGTCTATGACTATCATAATAATAGTATTAATTGATTTTACTAATTAATAGCCTTCGCCTATCATGGCTCATCGTTCAATTCAGCCTTCCAACCAAAGAGGATCCTCCCCCATGTCCCTGATCAACACCGAAATCCAGCCGTTCAAGGCCAACGCCTTCCAGAACGGCAAGTTCATCGAAGTCTCCGACGCCAGCCTGAAGGGCAAGTGGTCGGTGATCGTCTTCATGCCGGCGGCCTTCACGTTCAACTGCCCCACTGAAGTCGAGGACGCGGCCGACAACTACGCCGAGTTCGAGAAGATGGGCGCCGAGGTCTATATCGTCACCACCGACACCCATTTCTCGCACAAGGTCTGGCACGAAACGTCGCCGGCCGTGGGCAAGGCCCGCTTCCCGCTGGTGGGCGACCCGACCCACAAGCTCACCCGCGCCTTTGGCGTGCACATCGAGGAAGAAGGCCTGGCCCTGCGCGGCACCTTCATCGTCAACCCCAAGGGCGTCATCAAGACCGCCGAAGTGCATGACAACGCCATCGCCCGCGACATGAAGGAAACGGTCCGCAAGCTCAAGGCCGCCCAGTACGTGGCCGCCCATCCGGGCGAGGTCTGCCCGGCGAAGTGGAAGGAAGGCGAGAAGACCCTCGCCCCGTCGCTGGACCTGGTCGGCAAGATCTGAGTCCAAGGCTTTTGCCCCAGCGGCCGGCGCCGAGTGC
>NZ_JAIBFH010000149.1 GCF_019459675.1 Arenimonas sp. | reverse complement strand
GGCCGGGGGGCCAACGCGCCCAAACCCCTCAACCCCCCACCCCCGCCCCGGGGCGGGGCTTCGGTATTCGGACCGCCAGGGGTCAATACACGCTGAACTCCGCGCGGCAGCCCAGGTCAACCCAGATGCCGTCACGCTGGTAGCCCCAGTTGTAGTTGAACTGGCAGCGCGTATGGCTCAGCTGGCGGACGATCTGCGCGTCGCGCAGGCCGCCGGGCACCCGGCAGAAGCGCTGGCGTTCGTCGCGCGACTCGCAGCGAACCACCTGCGGACCGGCGCCGTAGCCAAAGTCCGAATAGCCGCGCTGGTCGTAACCCCGGCCGTAGTCCGCCTGGCGGTAGCCACTGCCCGCGCCCACCTGGAAGCGGCCGCGGCAGCCGTTGCTGACCCAGATGCCTCGGCGGTCGTAGCCCCAGCTGCGGCCCTGGATGCAGGGCGAGCGTGATTCTTGCCGCACCAGCCTTACGCCGCCGCGCGTGTCCACGCCGCAGAAGCGGTTGCGGCCGTCATTGGAGCTGCAGCGAACTTCGGCGGCACCGTAACCGTAGCCGTCGTAATGGCGATAGCGTGAATCCGCCGACGCCGAGAACGGCAGCGCCGCGGCGGCGAGGGCCAGCAGGGCAATCAGGTAACGGGACATGGCGAAGGCTCCTTGGCGTCGACCGACAGTGGCCGCACGGCTGGCAATCTAAGGGTGGCCGCATGAATCGCCGGATAATCCGGCGCCGCGCCGCGGCCAGCGCTTAACGTCCGTTCATGCCCGGTCGAACGGGAACGCCAGCACGTCGGAGATCTTGTCGGTGCCCATCAGCGCCATCAGCAGGCGGTCTACGCCCAGGGCCACGCCAGCGCATTCGGGCAGCTTGGCCAGGCTGGACAGCAGGCGCTCGTCCACGGCCGGCATAGCGGCGTTGCGGGCGCGACGTCGGTCCAGGTCGGCTTCGAAGCGCCGGCGCTGTTCGGCCGCATCGTTGAGCTCGTGGTAACCGTTGGCGACCTCCAGCGGACCCAGGAACACTTCGAAACGTTCGGCCAGCGGTGGATCGCCGTCACGCACCTTCGCCAGCGCGCACTGGCTGGCCGGGTAGTCGTACACCAAGACGATGCGGTTGGCGGGGATGGTGGGCTGGATGAGGTGGGTCATCAGCAGGTCCAGCCAGTCGTCGCGCGTCAGGCCGGCCGGGTCGATGCCATAAACCTGCAGCGGCGAACGCAGCTCGACTTCCGGGGCCAGCATCGGGTCGAAGCCGAACTTGTCCTGGTAGAGCCCGCGGAAACTGGTTTCGCGAACGGTGGCGCGCTTGCCGGCCAGCGCCAGCGCGGCCGTCAGCAGCTCCGTCACTTCGTCCATCAGCTGGTGGTGGTCCAGGCCGACGCGGTACCACTCCAGCATCGTGAACTCGGGGTTGTGGCGCTTGCCGGCCTCACCGTTGCGGAACACGCGCCCCAGCTCGTAACAGTCGCCCACGCCGGCGGCCAGCAGGCGCTTGAGCGGGAACTCGGGCGAAGTGCGCAGCCAGCGCGTGGTGTCGCCCGCCGTGCGCGGGCCGTCGAAGCGCAGCGCGAAGCTTTCGATGTTCGGGTCGGTATTGCCCGCACAAGACAGCTGCGGGGTTTCCACCTCCAGCACGCCGCGCTCGGCAAAGAAGCCCCGCAGCAGCGCATACAGGTCGGCGCGCAGGCGCAGGGCCTTGAGGTTGGCGCTGGGTTTCCAGTCTTTCATGACGCTATTTTACTCCCGCGCCGGGGCCGCCGGATGCGGTGCGATCAGCCGGCGGGGTGACTGTTCAGGAAATCCAGCAGCCTCGCCTCGTCCCAGACCTCGACGCCCAGGGCCAGGGCCTTTTCGAGTTTGGACCCGGCGGCTTCGCCGGCCACCACGAAGCTGGTTTTCTTCGACACGCTGCCCGAGACCTTGGCGCCCAGGGCCTGCAGGCGGTCGCCGGCCTCGTCCCGGCCCATCACGGCCAGGGCGCCCGTCAGCACCACGGTCTGGCCCGCCAGCGGGCCCTGCGCCGAGCGCTGCGGCGCGCCCTCGGTCCAGCGGACGCCGGCCTTGCGCAGGGCCTCCACCACCTCGCGATTGTGCGGCTCGGCGAAGAATCCGGCGATGCGCCTGGCCACCACCGGGCCCACGTCGGGCACCTCGCACAGGGTGGCCTCGTCGGCGTCCATGATCGGCTGCAGCGCGCCGAAATGTCGGGCCAGGGTGCGTGCCGTGGACTCGCCCACGTCGCGGATGCCCAGCGCGAACAGCAGCCGCTCCAGCGAGGTGGCCTGGCTTGCAGCGATGGCTTCGATAAGGTTCTCGGCCCACTTCGTCGCCACCTTGCCGGCCTTGACGGTCTCGGGCACGGTGCCGTCGCGCTCGTCGGCGCGGCGCCTCATGGCGAGGAAGTCGTCGAGGCCCAGCGCGTAAAGATCAGCCACCGTGCGCACGTAGTCGAAGTCCACCAAAGCCTCGACCAGGCTTTCGCCCAGGCCTTCGATGTCCATGGCGCGGCGCGAAGCGAAGTGGATCACCGCCTGCTTGCGCTGGGCGGGGCAGAACAGCCCGCCGGTGCAGACGATGGCGGCGCCCTCGGCATACTCGATGCCGCCGGCCTTGGTCTGTTTGAGCACCTTGCGCACCGCTTCGGTGGGCGAACCGCAGGCCGGGCACGTGGATGGGAATTCGAACGGCGCGTGCAGCGGCCGGCCGTGGGCGTCCAGCGGGCGCTTTTCAGCCACCACGCGCACCACTTCGGGGATCACGTCGCCGGCGCGGCGCACGATCACCGTGTCGCCCACGCGCACGTCCAGCCGCGCGATCTGGTCGGCGTTGTGCAGCGTGGCGTTGGTCACCACCACGCCGGCCACCTGCACCGGCGCCAGCCGGGCCACCGGCGTCAGCGCGCCGGTGCGGCCCACCTGCACCTCGATGGCCTCCACGGTGGTGAGCTGTTCCTGGGCCGGGAACTTGTGCGCGATGGCCCAGCGCGGCGCGCGCGAGACGAAACCCATCGCCTTCTGCTGGTCGTGGTGGTCGAGCTTGTAGACCACGCCGTCGATGTCGTAAGCCAGCGCGTCCCGACGGGCACCGATCGCGGCGTAGTACTCCAGCAGGCCGCCCAAGCCACGCGCCACCGACACTTCCGGCGACACCGGGAAGCCGAAACCGCGCAGCGCCTGCAGCATCTGCGAATGCCTGGCGGGCAGCGTCCAGCCATCGGTGACGCCCAGGCCGTAGGCGTAGAACGCCAGCGGCCGCGCCGCCGCCAGGCGCGGGTCGAGCTGGCGCAGCGACCCCGCCGCGCCGTTGCGCGGGTTGGCCAGCACCTTGCCGCCGGTCTCGCGCATGCGGGCGTTGTAAGCCTCGAAACCGGCGCGCGGCATGTAGACCTCGCCGCGCACCTCCAGCACCGGTGGCGCCTGGCCGCGCAGCCTGAGCGGGATTGCCTTGAGGGTGCGCAGGTTCTGCGTCACGTCTTCGCCAGTGGCGCCGTCGCCGCGGGTGGCCCCGCGCACGAACAGCCCCTGCTCGTAGCGCAGGCTGATCGCCAGGCCATCGAGCTTGGGCTCCACTGAAAACTCAGGCTCCGCCACGCCCAGCTGCTTCTCGATGCGCTGGACGAACTCCGCCACTTCCTCGTCGCTGAAGGCGTTGTTCAAGGACAGCATCGGCTGCTCGTGAACCACCTCGGCAAAGCCCGGCAGCACGCCGGCGCCCACGCGCTGGGTCGGCGAGTCGGCGCTGGCCAGGTCTGGATGCGCCAGTTCGATGGCCTGCAGCTCGCGCAGCAGCGCGTCGTACTCGGCGTCCGGGATGGCCGGGTCGTCGAGTACGTGGTAGCGGTGGTTGGCTTCGTCCAGCAGGCGGCGCAGCTGGGCGGCGCGCGCGGCGGGGGCAGTCATCGCATGAACCTCAGCGGGTGGTTCGCAGGTCCCACTGTTGCTGCTGGCGGTCGTAGTTGCGCAGGTCTTCGCGCAAGTGGGCGATGCGCTGGCGGCCGAGCGCGTTGCGCTCGTCGTCCAGCAGCACGCCGTCGAGCAGTTCGGCCATGCGCTGGGCCGTTGGCAGCATCGCGTCCCAGGCGTCCAGCGCCGACATGGGGCCCGGCAGCGCCATGAAGAAGCTGATGCCCGGCGTGCGCAGGTCCTGGATATGGGCCATGTCGAACGCACCCGGCTTGACCAGGTTGGCCACGCTGAAGATCGGGCCCTGCTCGGGATGGTTGTCCACCAGGCGATGGAAGATGTTCATGTGGCCATAGACCAGGCCGGCCTTCTCGGCCGCGACCACCAGGTCGGGACCCTGCAGCGACTGGCCGGCGCGGGCCGCCAGGAACAGGCTGACCACCTTGTCGAAATTCTCGTCCGGGCGAGCGCCGGCCGTTGGCGCCGCCGCCGGGCGGCGGTCGGGTACGGACTCGCCGGCCAGGGTTTTCTCGAGCAGGTCCAGCTCGGAGTCGGCGATGGCAGCGGCCCGGTCGCCGGTGTCGGCGTCGGCCTGCATCATCTCGCGCAGCGTGGGCTCCTGCCGGGGACCGCTGGCTTCGGCGCGGGGGCTGGCGGTGCGCTTGCCCTGTTCGGGCTTCTTGCGGCTGGTGAACAGGATCACGGCGAACAGGATCACCGCCGCGACGCCGATGGCGATGCGCAATAGTGCGGTTTCGCTGAATCCGTCGAGCATGGTGCGTCTCCTGTTTGCGGTCAGGCCGCGTCTGCGGCCTGCCGTGAAATGATGCCCGAATTCCGCGCCGCGGTCAGGCCGCGCCGACCAGGCGCGAGGCTTCGGCCAGGTCCACCGACACCAGGCGGCTGCAGCCGGGCTCGCGCATGGTGACGCCCGAGAGCTGCTTGGCCGCCTCCATCGTCGCCTTGTTGTGGGTGACGAAGAGGAACTGCACTTTCTCGCTCATCTCGGTAACCATGGCGCTGAAGCGGCCGACGTTGGCTTCGTCCAGCGGCGCATCCACCTCGTCGAGCAGGCAGAACGGCGCCGGATTGAGCCGGAAGATCGCGAACACCAGCGCCACCGCGGTGAGCGCCTTCTCGCCGCCGGAAAGCAGCGAAATGTTGCTCACCCGCTTGCCCGGCGGGCGCGCCATGATCGACACGCCGGTGTCGAGCAGGTCTTCGCCGGTGAGTTCGAGGTAGGCGTGGCCGCCGCCGAACAGGCGCGGGTAGAGCTCCTGCACGCCGGTGTTGACGCGGTCGAAGGTTTCCTTGAAGCGGCCGCGGGTTTCGCGGTCGATCTTCTTGATGGCGGCTTCCAGGGTGTCCAGGGCCGACGTGAGGTCGTTGTTCTGGGCGTCGAGGTAAGTCTTGCGCTCGCCCTGCTCGCCGTATTCCTGGATGGCGGCCAGGTTCACCGGCTCAAGCCGGCGCATCTTGGCGTCGATGTCGGCCAGGTTCTTCTGCCAGCCGTCGAAGTCGGCCTTCTCGGGCAGGGCCTGCAGCACGTCTTCCAGCACCAGGCCGGCGGTGGTGATGGCCTCGGAAAGCTGGCCGGCGCGCAGGGCCAGGGCCTGTTCCTCCATGCGCTTGCCGGAGATCGCCTCGCGCTGGGCCAGCGACTGCTGGTCGCGCTGCTGACGGGTTTGTTCGTAGCCGCGCATCTCGCTTTCGATGCCGTCGAGCGAGGACCGGGCGGCGGCCAGGTCTTTTTCCACGACAACGCGCTGGTCAAGCGCCGCCTGGCGCTCGGCCTGCAGCGCCACCACCGGCGCATCGCCGTCGGCCAGTTGGGCCACCAGTTCGTTAAGCCGCACTTCCAGCTGGGCTTTCTGGCTGCCCATGCGGGCCAGCGACTGGCTGAGCGCGATCACGCGGGCGCGCTGGGATTCGAGCGAAAGCGCGAGCTGGTGCGCGGCGTCGCGCGCCTCGCGGGCGGCGTTGCGGGCAGCATCGCGCTGTTCGCCAAAGCTGCGGCGCTCGGCGTCCAGGCGCTGGCGCTCGGTTTCGAAGTCGCCCATCTTGCCCACGGCCTGCTCGAGGCGGCCGCGCGCTTCGCGGGCGTTGGCCTGCGATTCGTCCAGCGTGGTGCCCAGCGTGGAAAGCTCGCCGTCGATGCGGGTGACGCGGGTCTGCGCTGATTCCAGCCGCCCCTGCTGGCCCTGCAGCTGGCCGGCCAGTTCGGACACACTGCGGTGCGCGAGGTACAGCGAGCGCTGCGCGTCTTCGCGGTGCTGCTCGGCCTCCAGCAGCTTGTCGCGCATGGACGTCAGGCCTTCGTTGAGGGCCTGTTCCTTTTTCGCCAGCGTATCGATTTCGGCGCGCAGCGACTGGATTTCGCGCTCGCGGCCCAGCGCGCCCTGCTGGGCTTCGCCGCTGCGCAGCACGCGCAGCCAGCCGGCACCCAGCCATTCGCCGGTGCGGGTGATCACCGCCTCGCCGTTGCCCAGGCGCACGGCGCGCGCATCGGCGGTGCTTTCGACGGCATGGATGCCCGCCAGCAGACGACGGATGGCTGCGGGGCCCTGCACCTTGGCGGCCAGTGAACCGGCCGGTACGTCCACCGCGTCGTCGCTGGCGCTGACCAGGGCGACGCGACCCTGCGAAAGGCTCGCCAGCGCGTCCAGCCAGTCCGCCGGGGCGTCCACGGTCACCGCTTCAAGCAGGCTGCCCAGCACGGTTTCCACCGCGGTTTCCCAGCCGGCCTCGACCTGCAGCGACTCGCCCAGGCGGGCGTTGTCGGCCACGCCATTGGCCTTGAGCCAGTCCAGCGCCACGTTCTTTTCCTGGCCCAGCGCGGCGTGCTGCAGCGCTTCGAGCGACGACAGGCGGCCGCGCGCGGCCTGGCCCTGCTTGCGGACATCGGCCAGTTCGGACTGCTGCTGGCGCTGGTTTTCCTGCAGCGCGGTCAGCGCGCCCTTGCGCTGTTCCAGCACGGTGCCCAGGCCGTCCAGGCCGGACTTCTGTGCGTCGTGGTCCTGCACCATTCGCGCCAACGCTTCGGTGAGCGCCGCGGTGTCGAGCGTGCCGCGCTCGCTGGCCAGCGCCTCGCGGCGGCGGCCGGCGTCAAGCGCCTGCTTCTCGAGGTATTCGATCTTGGTGCGCTCGACCTCGGCCCAGCGCGCGGCTTCGGCCTGTGCCTTGGCGTAGGTGTCCCAGCGCTGCTGCCAGTCCTGCAGCGCCGCTTCGGCGGCGCGCAGGCCGTCCTGGCGGCCGGTGTCTTCGGCGCGCAGCGCTTCCAGCCGGGGATCGGCCGCGGCGATGGCGTTGTGCAGTTCGGCCAGCTGGCGTTCGTCGCCGCTGATGTGCTCGCCCACCTGCGCGAACGCCGCATCGGCTTCGGCGCGCGCCGTTTCCAGGCGCTGGCGCAGTTCGCGCTGGTGCTGGATCTGCTGCTCGATGCGGGCCAGCTCACCGCCCACGCGGTAGACCTCGGCCTGGGCCTTGCCCAGCCGCTCGCTGGCTTCGCCGTGCTGGCTGCGGCAGGCCTCGATCTGGGCCTCCGCCTGGCGCTGGTCGGCCAGCAGGGCCTGCAGCTTGATCTCGTCCTGGGTCAGGGTTTCGTGCAGGGCCTTGAGGTCGGTGTCGAAGCGGCGGAACTCGAGCGCCTTGAGCTGGGCGTCCTTGTTCAGGCGTTCGGCCTGCAGGGTCTGGTACTGCTCGGCGGCGCGGGCCTGGCGCTTGAGGTGTTCGAGCTGCTTGTCCACTTCCTCGCGCAGGTCGTTCAGGCGGTCGAGGTTTTCGCGGGTGGCCTTGATGCGCGATTCGGTTTCCTTGCGGCGCTCCTTGTACTTGGAGATGCCGGCGGCTTCTTCCAGGTACACGCGCAGGTCTTCGGGCCGGGCCTCGATGATCTGGCTGATCATGCCCTGCTCGATGATCGAATAGCTGCGCGCGCCAAGACCGGTGCCCAGGAAAAGGTCGGTGATGTCGCGGCGGCGGCAGCGGGCGCCGTTGAGGTAGTAGTTCGACTGGCCGTCGCGGCTGACCATGCGCTTGACCGAGATTTCAGCGTAGCGGGCGTATTCGCCGCCGATGCTGCCCTCGGAATTGTCGAACACCAGTTCCACCTGCGCCTGGCTGACCGGCTTGCGGGTGGAAGAACCGGAGAAGATGACGTCGGTGAGCGAATCGCCGCGCAGGCGGCTGGCCGAACTCTCGCCCATCACCCAGCGGACGGCGTCGATGATGTTGGACTTGCCGCAGCCATTGGGACCGACCACGCCGGTCATGTTGGTGGGCAGGTGCAGCACCGTCGGGTCAACGAAGGATTTGAATCCGGACAGCTTGATGGTGGAAAGGCGCATTCGTTTTTTTTCTCAAGCAGCCGGCCAGTGGTCGCCGGCCACGGGACGCCAGGGGCGCCCCGCCGCAGGGTCGATGGGAAGCTCGCGGGCGGGGCGGCCATTCACGCCAAGTGATTGAATTAAATGGCGTTGATGGGACCCCGGCACGCGGCCGTGGGCCAGTATACCAGCGGCCCCGCCAGGCTCCCTGCCCCTTTCAGGCCTCGGACGTGGTGCGGGCGTGGATGGACAGGGCGTGGATGTCGGTGGTCATCAGCTCGCCCAATGCCGCGTAGACCTTGCGGTGCCGCGCCAGCGGCGCCAGCCCGGCAAAGGCCTCGCTGACCACGCTGACCGCGAAGTGGCCGCGGCCGTCGCGCGCGCCGGCGTGGCCGGCGTGCTTGTGGCTTTCGTCCTCCACTTCCAGCGACACGGGCGAGAGCGCAGCCTCCAGCGCGGCGCGGATCGCGGCCGGACGCTGGTCGCGCGGCAGGGTCACGGCAGCACCAGCCGGAAGGGGCTGATGTCCACGCGGGCATAAACCCCGCCCGCCACGTAGGGATCGTCGTCGGCCCAGGCGCGGGCTTCGGCCAGCGAGCCGAACTCGGCCACGATGATGCTGCCGGTGAAGCCGGCCGGACCCGGGTCCTCGGCATCGATCGCCGGCAGCGGCCCGGCTATCTTCAGGCGACCGGCGTCGCGCAGCGCTTCCAGCCGCGCCAGGTGCGCCGGGCGCGCGGCCTTGCGGCCCTCGAGTGAGTTCGGGTGGTCAATGCCGTGGATCAGGTACCACATGGTCAGACTCCTGCTGGGCCCGTCGCCGCGCGTCTTCGCGACATTCACCGGGCAATTGCGCGACTTTAGCCCAGGCCGCGTGGGCACAGCCACGAGAGGGGTCGCCGCGGGGGCGCCACGCAGGGCACAATCAGCGGATGCCCGAACGCTTTCAGCTCCATCCCGTCAATCCGCAGGTCCGCCTGATCGAGAAGGCGGCTGCCATCCTCAAGGCCGGCGGCCTCGCGCTGGTGCCCACCGACGCCGGCTATGCGTTGGCCTGGAGCCTGGACGGGAAAGAGGCCGAAGAGCGGGTGCAGCGCCTGCGTGAACTGGACAGCAAGCACCCTTTCACCTTACTCTGTCGCCAATTGAGTGAGGCCGGCCGCTTGGCCCGGCTAGACGATCCGGCCTTCCGGCTGATGCGATCGCTGACCCCGGGGCCCTGCACGTTCATCCTTCCGGCCTCCTCGGACCTGCCCAAGCGCATCAAGAACAGCGGCCGAAGCAAGCGCCGCGACATCGGCATACGCCTCCCCGACCACGTGGTCACCCGGGCGCTGCTGGAAGCGATGGGCGAGCCCTTGCTGTCAACCAGCCTGTTGCTGCCGGATGAAACCGATCCGGAAAGCCACGAGGCCGAGGTGGTCGCCGAGCGCTGGCTGCGCTGGGCGGATGTGATGCTGGACGCCGAGGACTGCGAGCCCGGCCCCACCAGCGTGGTGGACTGCACGGGCGACCAGCCCGAGGTCGTCCGCCAGGGCTTCCATCCCGTTTCACTGTGACTTTGCGACCAGGCCAAGCCTTGACGTCGTGACCCTGCAGCACCGTTGCCCTGCCCCACCCCGGCCCCCAGGGGCCAGCTCCAAGCGAGCCACACCCCATTGCATGAGCCTTTGATGAGCGAAATCACCGCGATCCCAGCGGAGCAGCCGGCGTTCCCGGTGCAGCCGCAGCAGCAGGAAATGCCGCTGGCGGTGTACAAGGGCCAGCCGGTGCTGCAGATGCCGCAGGACCTGTACATCCCGCCCGACGCGCTGGAAGTGATCCTGGAGGCCTTCGAGGGCCCGCTGGACCTGCTGCTGTACCTGATCCGCCGCCAGAACCTGGACATCCTCGACATCCCGGTGGCCGAGATCACCCGCCAGTACGTCGACTACATCGGCGTGATGGAGGACATGCGCTTCGAGCTGGCCGCCGAATACCTGGTCATGGCCGCCATCCTGGCCGAGATCAAGTCGCGCATGCTGCTGCCGCGCCCGCCCAGCGACGAAGGCCTGGAGTCCGACCCGCGCGCCGAGCTGGTGCGCCGCCTGCAGGAGTACGAGCGCTTCAAGAAGGCCGCCGAGGACATTGACGGCCTGGACCGCCTGGAGCGCGACACCCACGTGGTGCACGCCCACCTGCCCGAGCGCGCCGCGGTGAAGGTGCCGCCGCCGGTGGACCTGCGCGAGATGCTGCTGGCCCTGCGCGACGTGCTCAAGCGCGCCGACCTGTTCACCCACCACGCCATCCGGCGCGAGGCGCTCAGCGTGCGCCAGCGCATGGGTGAAGTGCTGGGCAAGCTGGGCGACGGCAAGTTCCACGCCTTCGAAAATTTGTTCAACGCCGAGGAAGGCCGCCTGGGCGTGGTGGTCACCTTCCTTTCCGTGCTGGAGCTGGCCAAGGAACAACTGCTCGAGATCGTGCAGGATGCGCCGCCTGCGCACGCCGAAGTGCACACCGCCAAGCCGCCGGCGCTGGCGCCGATTTACGTGAAATCCCTGGCCGCCGGCGATCGCGACAGCGATCTCGAACTGCCCACCCCCACCTCTGACGGCGGCGACGATGCCGACGCCTGATTCCGGAAACTACCAAGCGATGGACCCGACCCTGATCCGACAGATCGTCGAAGCCGCCCTGCTGGCCGCTCCGCAGCCGCTCACCCTGGCGCAGCTTGCCGGGCTGTTCCCCGAAGAAGAACAGGCCCCGCCGGGCTCGATCGAACAGGCCATCGCCGAACTGCGCGACGCCTGCGCCGACCGCGGCGTGGAGCTGGTGGAGGTGGCCTCGGGCTTCCGCTTCCAGGTGAAGGCCGACGTGCACGCCTGGGTGGCGCGCCTGTGGACCGAGCGCCAGACGAAATACACCCGCGCCACGCTCGAGACCCTGGCGCTGATCGCCTACCGCCAGCCGATCACCCGCGGCGAGATCGAACAGATCCGCGGCGTCAGCGTCAACGCCAACATGATCAAGATGCTGGAAGAACGCGAGTGGATCCGCTCGGTCGGCCACCGCGACGTGCCGGGCCGCCCGGAACTGTTCGGCACCACGAAGACCTTCCTCGACTATTTCGGCCTCAAGAGCCTGGACGAGCTGCCGCCGCTGGCCGAACTCAAGGACATCGCCGAGCTTGATCCGCAGCTGCCGTTCGACATTCCCTCGGGCGTGGCGAAGGCGGCGCTGGCGGCACCGCTGGACGAAATGGATTTCGACGCCGACGCCGATACCGATGAAAGCGAAGACGACGACATCGCCGGCGAAGGCCACCTGATTTCCAACGACGACGACACGGCTGGCGAAGGCCACCTGGTTGGCGGCGAAAGCAACGAAAGCAACGAAGACAACGACGGCACCGTCGAGACGACGCCGGCCCCTACCACTGATGAGGCCGGCGACACCGCCGAGCCGGAGCAAAAGCAATGAGCGACAAGATCAAGAAAACCCTGTCCCTGAAACTCAAGGGCAGCGAGTCCGCCACCGCCAAGGTCGAAGAGCGCCTGCACAAGGTGCTCGCCCAGGCCGGGCTGGGCTCGCGCCGCGCGCTCGAGGAGCGCATCGCCCAGGGCCTGGTGAAGGTCAACGGCGTGGTCGCGCAGACCGGCCAGTCGGTGAAGGGCGGCGACCGCATCGAACTCGACGGCAAGGTGTTCGTAGCCACCGCGCTGACCGAGCCGGCCAGCGTGCTGGTCTACAACAAGCCCGAAGGCGAAGTCACCACGCGCGAGGATCCAGAAGGCCGCCCCACCGTGTTCGAATCGCTGCCGCGCCTGAAGGGCGCGCGCTGGATCGCGGTCGGGCGCCTGGACATCAACACCACCGGCCTGCTGCTGCTGACCACCGACGGCGAGCTGGCCAACGCGCTGATGCACCCGTCCAGCGGCATCGCCCGCGAGTACGTCTGCCGCATCCACGGTGAAGTGCCCGATCCGGTGGTGCATCGCCTGGCCAAGGGCGTGGAGCTCGACGACGGCCCGGCCAAGTTCGACGAGATCGAGCGCATCGGCAGCTCCGACTCGCACGCCTGGTTCAAGGTGGTGCTCACCGAAGGTCGCAACCGCGAGGTTCGCCGCCTGTGGGAGTCGCAGGGCTTCAACGTCAGCCGGCTCAAGCGCGTGAAGTACGGCAGCGTGCACCTGCCCCGCCTGCTCAAGCGCGGCCAGTGCGAGGAAATGACGCCCGAGGCGGTCGAGAAGCTGCGCGCCCAGTTCCAGCTCGAGCAGAACCCGCCGGTGCTGACCCTGCAGCCGGTGATCGGCCAGCGCAAGTCGCGCCCGACCGAAATCCGCATCGGCAAGGACCGCAAGCAGACGTCATACGTGAACGGCGCGGTGGACGACGAGGCGCGCGAGCTGCGCCGCTTCGACACCTTCCGCTAAGACAAGCCCGGCCGCGGCCGCGGTCGCGGC
>NZ_JAIBFH010000142.1 GCF_019459675.1 Arenimonas sp. | reverse complement strand
GTAAAGCGGCACCAGCGCGAAGGTGGCCACGAACGAGGCCACCGATACCAGCGCGATGGTGCGCAGGCTGGACTTCACCGCCTTGGACTTCATGCCAGCATCACCGCCAGCAGGATGCCCCCGTAATTCCCCACCCCTACGAAAAAACCTGCTTCTTAACCCCGCGGCCGCGGCGTGCGGGTCACTGCATGGGCGGTCGGCCTGGTCGCGGTGGGCATTTACGCGGCCTTCCTGCTGTCGGTGATGCTGCCATGACGTCCAAGGCGGTGAAGTCCAGCCTGCGCACCATCGCGCTGGTATCGGTGGCCTCGTTCGTGGCCACCTTCGCGCTGGTGCCGCTTTACTACATCGCCTGCGAGAAGGTGTTCGGCATCAAGCTCGAATCCGGCCCCACCGGCGAGGCCCAGGTGGCCGGCATGGTGGTGGACCAGTCGCGCACCATCCTGGTGGAGTTCGACGGTACGGTGAATTCGAAGCTGCCCTGGTCCTTCAAGCCCCAGCAGCTGACCATGCAGGTGCATCCGGGCCGGCAGTACGAAGCCAACTACATCGCCCGCAACACGTCCGACCATCCGATCGTCGGCAACGCCGCTCCGTCGGTGGCGCCGTCTACGGCGTCGACCTTCTTCAGCAAGACCGAGTGCTTCTGCTTCACCGAGCAGTTGCTCAATGCCGGCGAAGAGCGCCTGATGCCAGTGCGCTTCATCGTCGACCCGGACCTGCCGGCCCACATCAGCACCATCACGCTGTCCTATACTTTCTTCAGCAACGACGCGGCAACCGCCCGGATCGTCGCGGCGCCGGCTCCGCCGGCCGTCGCCCGCACCGCGCCCTGACCGACGGCCTTACAGGAAATACCCGGGGAACCCCATGGCACAGACCCACGACGATCCGAACATCTACTACGTCCCGCACCACAGCCCGTGGCCCTTCGTCGGGTCCATCACCCTGTTCATTACCATGGTGGGCGTGGCGAACTGGCTGAACGGCCATGCCTGGGGCCAGCCGGTGTTCTACATCGGCTTCCTGGCCACGATGGCCGTGCTGTTCAGTTGGTTCGGCAACGTCATTTCCGAGTCCATCGCCGGCAAGTACAACGCCCACGTGGACGCTTCGTTCCGCATGGGCATGATGTGGTTCATCTTTTCGGAAGTGATGTTCTTCGCGGCCTTCTTCGGCGCCCTGTTCTACGCCCGGCAGTTCTCGCTGCCGTGGCTGTCGGGCGAGGGCGACGGCGCGCTCACCAACCAGTTCCTGTGGGATGGCTTCGTTGCCGGCTGGCCGAGCGCCGGCCCGGCTGAACTGGGGGGCGCCTTCCAGACCATCCCCGCCTGGGGCTTGCCGCTGATCAACACGCTGATCCTGCTGACCTCGGGCATCACCATCACCATCGCCCACCATGCGCTGAAGGCGGGTCACCGCCGGGCGCTGCTGGTGTGGCTGGGTGCCACGGTGCTGCTGGGCTGCATCTTCCTGTTCTACCAGGCGGAGGAATACATCCACGCCTACCGTGATCTCAACCTCACGATGAGCTCGGGCATCTACGGCTCCACCTTCTTCATGCTCACCGGCTTCCACGGCATGCACGTGTTCCTGGGCACGCTGATGCTGGCGATCATCTGGCTGCGCTGCCTGAAGGGCCACTTCAGCAAGGACCACCACTTCGGCTTCGAGGCCGTGGCCTGGTACTGGCACTTCGTGGACGTGGTCTGGCTGGGACTGTTCCTGTTCGTCTACGTGGTCTGAACACACGCCGGCCCGCGCCATACCGGCGGGCCACTGTGGGAGGGACTTCAGTCCCGATGCTTCTTGGTGGGACATCGGGACTGAA
>NZ_JAIBFH010000137.1 GCF_019459675.1 Arenimonas sp. | reverse complement strand
GCGGGCTGTGGGCCACCAGCCTGGAAACCATCGCGCGCCCGAAAGGTGCCGGCGCTCCCGCCGTGCCGGCATCGGCGCGCGTCGGCGATCGCAGCGTGCTGTGTGGCCTGGACGATAGCGCAGCGCTGCGCGCGCCCGACGCCAGCGCCATCACACTTGCACGCGATACGGCCACGGGCTGTGCCGCCTTCTGGCCCACGTCGTCCGGCTGGCACGCGCTGACGGTGGGCGAAACCACGGCCGCCTTCCCCGTGCGCGGCGCAGACGAAGCCCCGGGGCTGCTCGCCGCCGAACGCCGCGAGGCCACACAGGCGCTCGCCGCCAATGCCACTGCGGCCGCCGCAGACATCACCGCCGTGGAAGCCCCGGGCCCGCGCTGGCCCTGGCTGCTGGGCTGGCTGCTGCTGTCGGCCGCGCTGTGGTGGTTCGAACGCGCGCGCCTGGGGCGCACGCCTGCGTCCGGCTAGCCGCGCGCGTCCATCGCCGCCAGTTCGGCCGCCAGCTCCGGCGACACGCCCGGGATGCGGGTCCAGTCGATGGCGTCGATCTGTCCGGGCGCCAGGAAGCGCTGCGCGTACTCCAGGTAAACGCGCTCGCGCAGGAACACGTCGAACAGGTCCGGGTCCACGTGGTGTTCCACCTTCATGCGGCCCAGGATGGTCAGCGATTCGGTCAGCGTCTTGCCCAGCTTGTAAGGACGGTCGCTGGCCGTCAGCGCCTCGAACACGTCGGCCACGCCCATCACCCGCGCCTGCACGCTCATCTGGTCGCGCGTCAGGCCGCGCGGGTAGCCCTTGCCGTCCATGCGCTCGTGGTGGCCACCGGCGTACTCGGGCACCTGGGTCAGGTGCTTGGGCCACGGCAGTGCCTCCAGCAGGCGGATGGTCATCACCATGTGGTGGTTGATGATCTCGCGCTCGGCGGCGGTGAGGGTGCCGCGGCGGATGCACAGGTTTTCCACCTCGTCGGCGGAAAGGAAGGGCTGGTCGCTGCCGTCGGGCGCGCGCCAGCGGTAGCCGGCAATGCGCATGATGTGCGCGATCTTGTCGTCGGCCATGAACTCGCCGCCCGTGTTGCACTGGCGCACGAACTCCCGGTCGGCCGCCAGCCGCGTCACGGCTTCGTCGTAGGCTTGCGCGTCCAGCTGGCCCTTCAGGTGCGCGATCTCGGCGTCGCGCAGCAGCACCTCGAAGCGCGTGTCCAGCAGCGCGATGCGGTCGAACAGGGTCTGCAGCTTGGTGGCCTTGTCCACCACGTGCACCGGCGTGGTGATCTTGCCGCAGTCGTGCAGCAGGCCGGCGATCTTGAGCTCGTAGCGGTCTTTCTCGCTCATCGTGAAGGACGCCAGCGGGCCCACGTCGGTGCGCGCCGCGGCTTCGGCCAGCAGGTTGGTCAGCACCGGCACGCGTTCGCAGTGGCCGCCGGTGTAGGGCGACTTCTCGTCGATGGCGGTGTTGATCAGGTTGATCAGCGCCTCGAACAGGTTTTCCAGCTGTGTGATCAGTATCCGGTTGTTGAGCGCAATGGCCGCCTGCGAGGCCAGCGATTCCACCAGCTGCTGCTCGGCCTGGCTGAAGGCGTCCACGTGGCCGGCGGCGTTCTTGGAATTGATGAGCTGCAGCACGCCGATCACATGGCCGTCGTGGTCCTTCATCGGCACGGTGAGGAAAGACTGCGAGCGGTAGCCGGTCTGGGCGTCGAAGGCGCGGGTGCCGGAGAAGTCGTAGCCTTCGGCCATATAGGCGTCGGGGATGTTGACGGTGGTGCCGGTGAGCGCCGCGTGCGCCACCACCATGCCGTGGTTGGGCCGGCCCTGGGCGTCATGCATGGGCAGCGGGGGGAAATTGATCGGCTGGCCATTCCGTCCGCCCATCACATAGCCCAGCGAATGGTTACGCAGCACCTCGAACACCAGCGTGTCTCCCTCCACCCGGTACAGGGTGCCGCCGTCCGCGTGGGCAAACTCGCGGGCGGCCTCCAGGATGCGCTCGAGCAGGGTGGGCAGGTCGCGTTCGTGCGACAGCGCGGCGCCGATGGCGTTGAGGGTCTCGAGGCGGCTCAGGATCTGCTGTTCGCTGGTCACGGCGGTATCGGCAGGATGGGGAGGCAGAACGATGTACCGAAAGCCGCCCTTCTGCAAACCGGGGCGATCGGGGCCGGTTTTTGTCATATAAAATTCATGGGCTTGTGGTAACGGGCACCGTCATACGGTTGTAACCTGCGTGTGCTGGCCCTTCGCCTGCGCTGGAGACGCCAATGAACATCTTCCTGACCACCCTCGTCGCCGCCTCGCTCGGCGCCGCTTCGCCGGCCATCGCGGCCACGGCCGAGGCAAGCAACTTCAACCTCACCTACGCGCTTGACCTGGACCGGGACGGCACCATCACGGCGCTTACGCCCACCGCCTCGCCCGACCTGCCCCTGATCGAAGCCGCGGTGGAAGCCGAAGTCCGGAGCTGGACCTTCCGTCCCGCCGACGTGGACGGCGCTGCGGTTCCCACCCGCACCTACCTGCGCCTGGGCATCGCCTCGCCCGGCATGGACCCGGCCCAGACCCGTATCGTCTCTGCCGCCACCGGCCCCGCCCTCACCAGCATGACCGCGCCCGGCTACCCGGCGGCGGCGCTGCGCCAGGGCGACGGCGGCGTGGTGGTGCTCAAGCTCAAGGTCGACGCCAAGGGCGCGGTCCGCCGCGTGGTGGCGGTGTCGAGTTCCAGCTCGCGCCGTGACTTCACCCAGGCCGCCGAGTCCGCCGCCGGCAACTGGCGCTTCCTGCCCGAACTGGCCGACGGCAAGCCGGTGGGCGCAACGGTGCTGATCCCGGTCTGCTTCCGGCCCCAGTCGCCCGAGCCGCAGGCCTGCGACTGGACGGCGCCAGGGGGCAAGCAGTTCAGCCGGTCTTCGGTGTCCGTGGCCGTTGACCCGGCCGCGCGCATCACCAGCGACCTGGCCATCGTCAGCAACTGATCCGCTTTCCTCATGCTCCAGGCCGGCCCGACGCGTTGGGCCGGCCTTTTTTTTGGCCGTGCTGGCAGCGCAGGGGTGTGACGCGCTAGGGTCGGCGCTACCTCGTTTCGCAGGCGCGTTGGCCATGATCGCCACGATTCACGGACAGCAGCTGGACCTGCGGCCACTGGCCGAGGCTCACGAGCCGCTTTACTCGCGGCTGTACACCGACCCGCTGGCTTTGCACCAAATCGCCAGCGCACAGGACGCCAGCAGCGCAGCGCACGGCTTCCGCGCCGCGCTGCAGTTCAACGCCGCGACGCAACCGGTGCGCATTTTCTGGGTGATCCAGGAACGCGCCAGCTTCCAGGCACTGGGCCTGATCGGTCTGTCGCTCGACGAGCCCGGCGGCGCCGAAGTGGGCGTGCTGCTGCCCGAAGAACACCAGGGCCGCGGCGTCGCCACCCAGGCCATCGCTGCCCTGGCCGACCACGCCTTTGCGGTGATGCAGCTACAGCGGCTGCACACGCGCCATGACCCGGGCCACGCCCTTGCCGCCGGGCTGATGGCCACGCTGGGCTTCGAGCAGATGGCACCCGCGGCTGGCTCCGGCCGCTGGCGCTGGCAGCTGACGCAGCGACGCTGGGCCGCCTCGCCCCGGCGACTTTCCACCGCCAATCCGCTACCCTCGGGCGGCCTCTTTCAAGACGGCATTCGGGGACATGGATAAACCGGGGAGCTTGGCCTGCGTCGGCATTGGCATGACGCTGGGCGCACACATCAGCCCGCGTGCGCGCAGCCACATCGAGCAGGCCGACGTGGTGTTCGTCGCCGTGTCCGACCCGCTGGTGGAACTGTGGCTGCAGCAGATGAACCCGGACGTGCGCAGCCTGCAGCCGCTGTATGCGGAAGGCAAATCCCGCCACGACACCTACCGCGAGATGGTGGACGTGATGCTGGCCCAGGTGCGCGCCGGCAAGACCGTCTGCGGCGCGTTCTATGGCCACCCCGGGGTGTTCGCACAGGCGCCGCACCGGGCGATCGCACAGGCGCGCGCCGAAGGGTTCCCGGCGCACATGGAGCCGGGCATTTCAGCGGAAGATTGCCTGTATGCCGACCTGGGCATCGATCCGGGCACCGTGGGCTGCCAGCACTACGAAGCCAGCCAACTGATGTTCTACCAGCGACGTATCGACCCGTCGGCCTATCTCATCGTCTGGCAGATCGGCATCGCCGGCGACCGCAGCTACCGGCGCTTTTCAACCGGCCCGGCGTACCGGCAGCTGTTGGTGGACCTGCTGGCGCAGGACTATCCGCTCGACCACCCGTGCACGGTTTACGAAGCCGCCACCGTGCCGATCAGCCGGCCGCGCGTGGACGTTGTCGCCCTGCGCGATCTGGCGGGCGTCGAGGTTGGCGTGCAGTCCACCCTGGTGCTGGCGCCATGCCGGCAGCTGACACCCAATCCTGCGATGCTTGCCAAGCTATCCGAGCTCGATGCCGCTGCGGCGTCGGCGTGACCCCCGCAACATCCACCCCAACCGAGGAACCGCACATGTCCAACGTGATCACTTTTCTGGAAAAGATGGGCAACAACCCCTCGCTGGCCAGCCAGTCGCAGGAAGACTACGCCGCGGCCGTCGACGCACTGGGCCTTGACGACGCTCCCCGGCAGGCGCTGCTTGACCGCGACCCGTCGGCACTCAACGGCCTGCTCGGCGGTCGCATGGAAATGATGTGCCTGCTGTACCCGGCCGACGGCGAAGAAAAGAAGGACACGGACGAGCCGGTCGGCGACGAAGATCAGCCGGTCAACGACGAACCGAAGTCGTCCATCCGCCACACCGGCCGCCACTGAGCCCTGGCGCGGCCCGCCACACCATGCACCGGACGCTCCAGGCCTTGCTGCTGGCTGCGACCCTGTGCGTGGCTTACCCCGTGGCGGCCGCGCCCGGCTCACCGGCTTTCGAGGCGATGCTGGTCCAGGCCGATCAGATTCGCAGCACGGATCCCGAGCAGCTGCAGTCGTTGCTGGGACAGATGAATGCCAGCATCGACGCCGCCAGTCCGGACCAGAAGCAGCAGCTGCAGTACCTGAAGGCCTACCACCTGGCCTATACCGGGCGTTTTGACCTCGCCATCGAAGCCGCCAAGAGCATCTTCAGCGATTCAACCGACGTCAGCCTGAAGTTCCGCGCCGGCGCCCTGATCGTGAACAGCTATGCCGCCACCCGTCAGTTCCCGGAGGGCCTGCGCTACCTCGACCAGACGCTGGCCCTGGCCGACGGAATCCAGGACCTTGAGGCGCTGCGCCATGGCTGGTCAGCGGCCGGCGTGATCTACAACCAGGTGGGCCAGTTCGAGCAGGGCAAGCGGTACGCCGACCTCATGCTCGCCGACAACCCGAGTGACCGCACCCGCTGCTTCGCGGGCACGCTGCGCATGGAGGCGCTCTACGGCCTGGGTCCATTGACGGGTGAAGACACGGCCATCGAAGCCCTCGTGCAGCATTGCACCGCGACAGGAGAGCCGGTGGCGGCGAATTTCGCCAGGGCGCAGCTGGCGCGCCTGTGGGGAGACCGCGGCGATCACGCCAAAGCCATCTCGCTGCTTTACGAACACTTGCCTGAAGTGGAGTCCACCCGTTACCCGCGCCTGGTGGGCGAAATCCACTCCTTGCTGGCCGAACAGAACTTCGCGCTTGGCTATTACGACGAAGCTGACTTCCATGCCGGCGAGGCCGTTAGAGAAAGCGCCGGCATCGCCCATTCCCTGCCGCTGGTGGCGGCGTATCGGGTCCTGTATCGAAGCGCCATGTTGCGCGGCGACGCCGCGGCCGCGCTTGAACACCACATTAAGTTCGCCGAGACCGACAAGGCCCTGATGGACAGCATCAAGGCGCGGGAAATGGCCTTCCAGATGGTCAGGAACGAGACCCAGCAGAAGATCCAGACCATCGAGCTTCTCAACAAGCAGAACCAGGTGCTGACCCTTGAGCGGGCGGTCACCACCAAGACCACCCAGGCCAACCGCCTGCTGATCGCCCTGCTGGCGGTGCTGCTGGCCTCCATCGGCTACTGGGCCTACAAGGTCAAGCGCATGCAGGTGTCGCTGCGCAAGCTGGCTGAAACCGACGCGCTCACCGGCATCAGCAACCGCCACCACTTCACCCGCCGGGCCACCACGGTGCTGGAACAGTGCCGCAAGGCCAACGAACAGGTGGGCCTGGTGATGCTGGACCTGGACCACTTCAAGTCCATCAACGACCAGTACGGCCACGCCACCGGCGACTGGGCGCTCAGGGAAGTGGCCAAGGCTTGCCTGCAGGTTTGCCGCCGCGACGACCTGCTTGGCCGCCTGGGCGGCGAGGAGTTCGCGTTCCTGCTGGTGGGCAGCGACCTGGAGGCCAGCGCCGCGCTGGCCCGTGAGTGCAGGCTGCGCATCGCCTCGATAGACACGCTCGCCTCGGGCCATGAATTCTCCATCACCGCCAGCTTCGGCGTGGCCGCGTCGCGCAACTGCGGCCACTATTTCGAGGCGCTGTTGGCCAAGGCTGACGACGCGCTGTATCAGTCCAAGCGCGACGGGCGCGACCGCGTCAGCCTGAGCATGGCGACGCATTCGTTCAGCACGTAGTCGCGCCGTTCATCCCGATTCGTGACGCACGGCCGGTTTGGGCCCGGAACTGTGACGCAGACCGTTTCGAAAGCGTGTGCAAGCGCAGGAAAACCCTTGAAACGTGCGGTATATCCCACTCACTGCAACTGTGAGGAAGACCGCATCGCCACGGCAGTTGACTGCCTAGACTCTCTTGCAACAAGCCACCGCAAGACGCGGCCAGGCAGGTGCAAAAGGGAGAACACTGGTGGCCACACAGCACAGCGCTTCGCACCTCGCCCTGCTTTTGTTCCTCGCGCTGGCTGGCAACGGCGCCGCGGCAGCGGGCACGGCATCGCAGGACACGCCGGCTTCGAGCGCCACCAGCGCGAGCGCAACCGTGGGATTTCGTATCGTCATCGGCGAAGTGCTGAGGTTCGACAGTCAGGTCCAGCGGATGCCTGCCAACGCGCCCCAGACCACGCGCATCGTCACCACGCAGGCCGGCCGCCGCCTGGTGACCCTCGCCCGCCCCTGAGCCGGTCGAGCTTGCGCGCGTCGGCTGGCGGCGCTTAACTGGGGGAAACCCCGCTTACGGTCCTTGAGCCCATGCTGATCCTGGAAACCGACCGGCTGCAGCTGTCGGAGCTGCGCCCGTCTGACGACGGGTTCAACGTTGAATTGCTCAACTCGCCGGGTTTCCTGGCCAACATCGGCGACCGCGGCGTGCGCACGCCCCCGGCCGCCCGGCGCTAAGTACCCGAGGGCCCCCTGGGCAACAAAACCGCCCCAGGGTTAGG
>NZ_JAIBFH010000133.1 GCF_019459675.1 Arenimonas sp. | reverse complement strand
GGGGGGGGCGAGGGCCCCCGCGGCCACCACCCGCCGGGCCTGGCGCCCGCGCGGCGGGTACGCCAGGGCGGCCGGGGGCGCAAGCCGCAGGCGGTTGGCGGCGCCCTGGTCGACGCGGGCGCTGGCCCGTTCGAACAGATCGCGCATGCCGGGGATGTTCGGGTCGTGGCTGGTCATCGCCAGTCCTCCAGTTGGAGCCGCAGGGCGGACATCGCCCTGGACAGGTGGGTCTTCACCGAGCCGTCGGAACAGCCCATGGCCGCTGCGGTCTGGGCAACGTCCAGGCCCTGCAGTTCGCGCAGCAGGTAGGCCTCGCGCTGGCGCCGCGGCAGCTTGCGCAGCGCGCGTCCCAGCGCGGCCCAAGCCTCGCCGGCGGCGTGGCGGCGGGCCGGATCCTCACCCGGGTCGGGCAGCATCTCCAGTGGGTCCTCGCTGGGCTCGGGGCTGCGGCCCAGCACGGCCAGGAAGCGGCGGCGCACGGTGTCGCGCCTGTGGCGGTCGGTGACCTGGCTGCGAAGGATGCTCCAGAACAGCGGCGTCCACTCTTCGGCGGGGCGTTCGCGGTAGGCCACCAGCTTGATCATGGCCTCCTGCACCGCGTCCAGCGCGTCTTCGCGATGTCCCAGCGCCAGCTCGGCCATGCGGAAGGCACGACGCTCCACCCCGGCCAGGAACTGGTCCAGGCTCTGGGTGGTCGCGGCGGGAGCAGCGTCAAAAGGCATCACGCGTGGGGCATCAAGGCCGGTCATGACGACTTATAACGCATCAGGCCGGACCCGGTTGACGAGGTCCCCGGCGCGGGCGGGCCCGCCAGCCGCCATCGCCGACCCCTAGCCGGCGTTCAGACTATGGTTATGATGCAAGCGTTCGCGCATTCGCGTGGGGAGGGGACATGGACGGTTTCGTCGCGCTCTACATCTTCGTGCTCGCTGCCTTCACCGGCTACGAGATCATCGGCCGGGTGCCGGTGATCCTGCACACGCCGCTGATGTCGGGCTCCAACTTCGTGCACGGCATCGTGATGATCGGCGCGATGGTGGTGCTGGGCCATGCCGACACCACCACCGAGAAAGTGATCGGCTTCCTCGCCGTGCTGATGGGTGCAGGCAATGCCGCCGGCGGCTACGTGGTCACCGAGCGCATGCTTGAGATGTTCAAGTCGTCCAAGAAGCCCGGAGGCGGCGCATGAGCGACTGGATGATGATCCTGGTCAAGGCCAGCTATTTCGTTGCGGCGCTGCTGTTCATCCTGGGCATCAAGCGCATGGCGTCGCCGGTGACGGCGCGCAGCGGCATCCAGTGGGCGGGCGTCGGCATGGTGGTCGCCACCGTGGCTACTTTCCTGCTGCCGGGGCTTGAGAACATCGGGCTGATCGCCCTGGCGGTGTTCCTGGGCACGCTGGTGGCGTGGGTCTCGGGAAAGCGCGTGGCCATGACCGACATGCCGCAGATGGTGGCGCTATACAACGGGCTGGGCGGTGGTTCGGCCGCCGCCATCGGCGCGGTGGAGCTGCTCAAGTTCTCCGATGCGGGCATGGCGCCATCGCAAACCGTGCTGGTGCTTGCGGTGGTGGGCGCACTGATCGGTTCGATATCGCTCACCGGCTCGGTGATCGCCTGGGCCAAGCTCGACGGCCGCATGGACAAGCGCTTCACCTTCCCGGGCCAGCAGGCGTTCAACGCCCTGGTGTTCCTGGTCGCCATCGTATTGGGCGCGCTGACGGTTTACGGGCTGGAGCAGCCGGTCATCATCGGCTTCTTCGTTGCCGCGCTGGCGGTGGGCATCCTGATGACGCTGCCCATCGGCGGCGCCGACATGCCGGTGGTCATCTCGCTCTACAACGCGCTGACCGGCCTGGCCGTGGCCTTCGAGGGCTACGTGCTGCAGAACGAGGCCCTGATCATCGCCGGCATGGTGGTGGGCGCGGCCGGCACCATGCTCACCCAGCTGATGGCCAAGGCCATGAACCGGTCGATCGCCAGCGTGCTGTTCGGCAGCTTTGGCCAGACCGGCGAAGCGGCGGAAATTGCCGGCGCGCAGAAGCCCATCGAAGCGGGCGACGTGGCCGCGATGATGGCCTATGCCGAGCGCGTGGTGATCGTGCCCGGCTACGGCCTGGCCGTTGCCCAGGCGCAGCACAAGGTCTGGGAGCTCACCCAGGTGCTGATGAAGCGCGGCGTGAAGGTGCGCTTCGCCATCCATCCGGTGGCCGGGCGCATGCCCGGGCACATGAACGTGCTGCTGGCGGAAGCGGGCGTACCTTATGACCTGATCGCCGACATGGACGACATCAACCCCGAGTTCCCGAACACCGACGTGTCGCTGGTGATCGGCGCCAACGACGTGGTCAACCCGGTGGCCAAGACCGATCCGGCGTCGCCGATCTTCGGCATGCCGATCCTGGACGTGGTGAACTCCAAGAACACCATCGTCATCAAGCGCGGCAAGGGCACCGGCTTCGCCGGTATCGAGAATGCGCTGTTCTACGCCGACAACACCCGCATGCTTTACGGCGACGCGGCAGCGGCCGTCAGCCAGCTGGTGGCGGAGCTCAAGTCGGTGGACGGCGGGCACTGACCGGGCAGGCAGGGGCCCGCCGCCAGGCGGGCTTCAACGTCCGAATCGCCAGGCCAGCACCAGCGCCAGCGCCGCAAACGCGACGTCCCAACCGTTGGTCATGTGCCTGACCAGTTCGCCGGCCAGCACCGGCCCCAGGCGCTGCGCCGATTCCAGCGGGCTCAGGCCCAGCAGCTGGCCCATCTGGGTGGCGGCCATCATCCAGTAGCTGAGCACGACGGCGGTCACGGTACCCAGGATGGCCAGGGCGGCGCGGATGCGCCCGGCGGGCGCCGCCGACAGCCTGAGCATCAGGGCCATGTCCAGCGCCGCAAGCGGCGCCAGCCAGCCGCAGGGGCTGCCCAGGAACATCGCCAGGGCCAGCCAGGCGGCGGTCATGCCCAGCACGCCTACGCACAGCGCCAGCAGGGGTATCAGCCACCGGCTGGGCGAACTTGGGCGATCGGAAGGGGGCAAGGCGGTTTCCAAGCGGGCTGGCGCGCTAAAATAGCCGCCTTTGCAGCCAGGCGATACCCGAGTGAGTTATTCCAGGACCAGCGAACCGGTGAAGTTCGAGCGCGACTGCCCCGCCGTGATGGTGCCGCAGGGCGAGGCCGTGACTCTCCCGCCCGGGACCAGCGGCTACATCACACAGGCTCTGGGCGGCTCGTTCACGGTATTCGTGGACGGCAACCTGTTCCGGATTGCCGGCGACGATGCCGATGCCATCGGAAAGCCGAAGCCGGCGCCCCTGGAACTTCCCGAGGGCGCGGGCGACGACGCGGTCGAGAAACTGGTCTGGGAACAGCTGCGCACCTGCTTCGATCCCGAGATCCCGGTCAACATCGTCGAGCTGGGCCTGGTGTACGACTGCGAACTGAGCCGCAACGATCAGGGTGATCGCACTGTCGCCATCCGCATGACGCTGACGGCGCCTGGCTGCGGCATGGGCGACATCCTGGTGGAGGACGTGCGCACCAAGGTCGAGCGCGTGCCGACGGTGGTGGATGTGGACGTGGACCTGGTCTTCGACCCGCCCTGGAACCAGGGAATGATGTCGGACGCGGCGCGCCTCGACACAGGCATGTTCTGACTCCGGGACGATGTCCGGAGGCTCTGGTTCGCGCAATCAACTGCTGCATTGCACCAGCGGCGCCGGCTTCCTGCGCCGCCCGGGCTGTACACAAAGCCCCGTATCTGTTGGTTTTTTCCTGGGCGGTTAGTAACGCTGTCGGGCCTATTGCAAGCCGGTCCGCCCGGCTTGACCTATGACTTCTGGCACGCTAGCGTCGGGCTGTCGTGAAGCAAGTGTGATCTGCATCACGCGTCCGGGTGGCATGAACTCCCTGATTCGACTCGAGGCCATTGATGGCCCGCGTGGGGAAAAGTTCTGGCCAGGGGACCCGGGGCAGGGATGCAAACACGGCCGTCACGCGGCCTTCGTTGTCATCAATTTTCGGGGAACCACCAACGTGATCAATAACTCTCGCAAGCTTCGTTTGCGCGGCATCGTCGCGGCCACCTCCCTTGCCCTCGCGGCGCAGGCCTCTTTCGCCGCCGGCGTCCAGCCCGCCCCGCGGGTTGACCTGAGCGCGATCCAATCGGACACGCAGTTCGACCGCTTCATCGTCAAGTACAAACAAGGCACGCCGGAAGCTTCCAGCCAGGCCGCGCTCAGCCGCTCCCTGCAGTCGGCCGCCGTCGGCGCCAACCAGCTGGGGCAGGCGTCGCGCGTGCAGCGCGGCGAGCGCTCCGCCGCCAAGCCGCTGGCCGCCAGCCACCTGCGCCGCATGGCCATGGGCGCCGACGTCGTGGCCTCGTCCCAGAAGCTCGGGCGCGCCGACGCCGAGACCCTGATGCGCCAGATCGCGGCCAACCCCAACGTCGAGTACGTGCAGATCGACCGCATCCTCAAGCACACCCTCACGCCCAACGACACCCGCTACGGCGAACAGTGGGGTTACACCGACGCCGACGCCGGCATCCGCGCCAACGAGGCGTGGGACGTTGCCAACGGCACGGGCATCATCGTCGCCGTGATCGACACGGGCTACGTGGCCCACTCCGACCTGGCCGCCAACATCGTGCCGGGCTACGACTTCATCATCGACACCGCGGTTTCGGCCGACGGCAACGGCCGTGATGCCGATCCGAGCGATCCGGGCGATGCGTCCGGTGGCCAGCCTTCCAGCTGGCACGGTACGCACGTGGCCGGCACCGTGGCCGCCGTGACCAACAACGCCAAGGGCGTCGCCGGTACCGCGTGGGGCGCCAAGGTCATGCCGGTGCGCGCGCTGGGCAAGGGCGGCGGCTACACCTCGGACATTGCCGACGCGATCATCTGGTCGTCGGGCGGCACCGTCAGCGGTGTGCCCACCCTGTCCGCCGCCAATGCAGCCGACGTGATCAACATGTCCCTGGGCGGCGGTGGTTCCTGCGACACCGCCACCCAGAACGCCATCAACAGCGCCGTCAGCCGCGGCACCACGGTCGTGGTCGCGGCCGGCAACAGCAATGCCAACGCTTCCGGCTTCTCGCCGGCCAGCTGCAACAACGTGGTGAACGTCGCCTCGATCACCAGCGCCAGCGCGCGTTCGAGCTTCTCGAACTACGGCACGCTGATCGACGTGTCGGCTCCGGGCTCGGGCATCCTGTCCACGCTCAACACCGGCACCGCGGGTCCGGGTACCGAGTCGTATGCGTCCTACAACGGCACGTCGATGGCATCGCCGCACGTGGCCGGCGCCGTTGCGCTGACCCAGAGCCGCCGCCTGGCCCTGGGCCTGGCGCTCTACACGCCGGCTGAAATGGAGGCGCTGCTCAAGTCCACGGCGTATCCGCTCTCGGGCGCGTGCTCGGGCGGCTGCGGCGCGGGCATCATCAACGCCAAGGCGCTGGTGGATGCGGCCGGTGGTGGCACCCCGCCGCCGCCCCCGCCGCCGCCGACCGGCGGCACCCTGACCAAGGGCGTCGCGGTTACCGGCCTTGCCGCAACCACCGGCAACTCGCTCAACTACACGATGGCTGTTCCGGCCGGAGCCACCAACCTGACCTTCACCATGTCGGGCGGCACCGGTGACGCTGATCTGTACGTGCAGTTCGGCACCGCGCCGACCGACACGTCCTACGTCTGCCGCCCGTACCTGGGTGGAAATGCCGAAACCTGCACCATTGCGGCGCCGTCGGCCGGCACCTACCACGTGCGCGTGAAGGCCTACTCGAGCTTCAGCGGCGTCAGCCTGGTCGGCAACTACACCGCCGGCGGCACTACGCCGCCGCCCACCGGCCCGGTCACGTACAGCAACACTGCCGACTACTCGATCCTCGACAACACGACGGTGGACAGCCCGATCACGGTGTCCGGCCGCACCGGCAATGGCCCGAGCAATGCCTCGATTGCGGTCAACATCGTCCATACCTACAAGGGTGACCTCAAGGTCGACCTCGTGGCTCCGGACGGCACGCTGTACAACATCCACAACCGCAGCGGCGGCAGCGCCGACAACATCGTCGGCACCTTCAGCCGCAACCTCACCAGCGAAGCGCTGAACGGTACCTGGAGGCTGCGGGTGAATGACAACGCCGGCGGCGACACCGGCTACATCAACAGCTGGACCATCACCTTCTGATCCATTGTTGAGTCCTGGATGCACCTGGACCCCGGCTTCGGCCGGGGTCTTTTTTTGTCGACAACCGCCTTCGCCACCCGCTTTGATCGCCCGGGAACGGGTCGCCGGGTGGGGTGATGCCGGGGGAAGTTTGCGCACTATGGTCACGGAGCCGGGAGGGTGGGTCCTGCGCCGGTCCAGGAGGGTTGCGCGTCGGCGTCCGCGGCCTACGGGAAAGTGGCTTTTTTAAGCACTTTGCGTGTGAAGGCCGGTGGAGCCCGAAGCCCCCCGCTGCCGCTCCCGCAGTGCGGCTTGACCGCCCACTTTTGTCACGCTAGCGTCGGCCGCGTGTCATGAAAATGTGTTTTGCGTCTCACCTCCGGGTGGTCAAGAATCCCTGCTTTCACCAGAGGCCGAAAAGGCCCGCGGGGGAAAGTTCTTGCCCAGGGGACCCGGGTCATGGATGAAAAGTACGGCCGCCCAGCGGTCATCGATGTATTCATTTTTCGGGGAACCACCTACGTGAGCAACAACACTCGCAAGCTTCGTTTGCGCGGCATCGTCGCGGCCACCTCTCTCGCCCTTGCAGCGCAGGCCGCTTTTGCCGCGGGCGCCCAGCCCGCACCCCGTATCGACCTGAGCGCCATTGAATCGGGCACCCAGTTCGATCGTTTCATCGTCAAGTACAAGGCCGGTACGCCGGAAGCCTCCAGCACGGGCGAACTCAATCGTTCGCTGCAGGCTGCGGCCGTCGGCGCCAACCAGATGGTCCAGGCCGCGCGCCAGCAGCCCGGCGAGCGTGCCGCGCCCGGCAAGTCGCTGGGCGCCAGCCATGTCCGCCGCATGTCGCTGGGCGCCGACGTCGTTGCCACCTCGCAGAAGCTCAGTGCGTCTGAAGCCGAAACAATGATGCGCCAGATCGCCGCCAATCCGAACGTCGAGTACGTCCAGATCGACCGCGTGATGACGCACATGCTCACCCCCAACGACACGCGTTACGCCGAGCAGTGGGGCTTTACCGATGCCGACGCCGGCATCCGGGCGAACACCGCCTGGGACGTGGCCAATGGTTCGGGCGTGATCGTGGCGGTGCTCGACACCGGCTACGTGGCCCACACCGACCTGGCTGCCAACATCGTGGCCGGCTACGACTTCATCACCAACGTGACCACGGCGGGTGACGGCAACGGCCGCGATTCCAACCCTGCCGATCCGGGCGACTATTCGGGCGGCAACCCGTCCAGCTGGCCCGGCACCCCCGGGGCGGGCACGGGGGCCGCGGTCACCAACAACGCCAAGGGCGTCGCCGGTACCGCATGGGGCGCCAAGGTGATGCCGGTGCGCGTGCTGGGTCGCGGCGGTGGTTCAACGTCCGACATCGCCGACGCCATCATCTGGGCTTCCGGTGGCGCCGTCAGCGGCGTGCCCACCCTTTCGGCGGCAGCGTCGGCCGACGTCATCAACATGTCCCTCGGCGGCGGCGGCGCGTGTGATGCCACCACCCAGGCGGCGATCAACAGCGCCGTCAGCCGCGGCACCACGGTGGTGGTGGCGGCGGGCAACAGCAACGCCAACGCGTCGGGCTTCACCCCGGCCAGCTGCAACAACGTGGTGAACGTCGCCTCGATCACCAGCGCCAGCGCACGTTCGAGCTTCTCGAACTACGGCACGCTGATTGACGTGTCGGCCCCGGGCTCGGGCATCCTCTCCACGCTCAACGCCGGCACCGCCGGTCCGGGCGCGGAGTCGTACGCCTCGTATAACGGCACCTCGATGGCATCGCCGCACGTGGCGGGAGCCGTGGCGCTGGTGCAGAGCCGTCGACTGGCCCTGGGCCTGGCGATGTACACCCCGGCGCAGGTGGAAGCGCAGCTCAAGGCCACGGCGTATCCGCTTTCGGGCGCGTGCTCGGGCGGCTGCGGTGCGGGCATCATCAACGCCAGGGCGCTGGTGGATGCCGCCGGTGGCACCACCACGCCGCCGCCGACCGGTGGCACCACCACGTATAGCAACACCGCCGACTACCAGATTCTCGACAACGCCACGGTGGACAGCCCGATCACCGTTTCAGGCCGCAGCGGCAATGCGTCCAGCACATCGTCGGTGTCGGTGAACATCGTCCACACCTACAAGGGTGACCTCAAGGTCGACCTCGTGGCTCCGGACGGCACGCTGTACAACATCCACAACCGCACCGGCAGCAGCACCGACAACGTCATCGGCACCTTCAGCCGCAACCTGTCGAGCGAGCTGCTCAACGGCACCTGGAGGCTTCGCGTGAACGACAACGCCGCTGGCGACGTCGGCTACATCAACAGCTGGTCGATCACCTTCTGATCCGGGGCTGACCCTCTGCAACGCCAGGACCCCGGCTTCGGCCGGGGTCTTTTTTGCGCGGCAGGCCCCGGCGTCACAATGTGACGTGGTGCTCAGTCCGGAAAGTGCCTGTTTTCATTGCCTTTGGTCTTTCCACGGCGCAGTCGGACCCCATGCGTCAGAATATGACGTCTATAAATCTTCGTAAAAACATGAAGTTACTGTGGACACGGTGAATTTTGTTCACTAAACTTGCGCCGTGAATCAGGGGGGCGGCCTGGGCTGGCTGATCAGGCGAGCCTAAGGCGTTCGGCGGCAGGCAAGGGGGACTCATGTCACGTATCGCTTTCGTGCCGCACGCCGGCGCACATACCCGTGCGGCCGCGTTCGGCGCCGCCGCCTCGCGGTGGGGGGTTTGTTTTTTTTTACCC
>NZ_JAIBFH010000122.1 GCF_019459675.1 Arenimonas sp. | reverse complement strand
AGGGCTACCACGTGCCGCACATCCACCCGGGCCTCAACAGCCTGCTGGACTACCGGCAATACGTCACCGAAACCCTGGATTGGTTCTCGTACCAGTACAGCCCGCTGCAGAGCGACCAGGGCCTGTATGGCGACGGCGACGCGGTGTACTACTTCATCTACCCCAACACCATGCTCAACCTGCTGCCCGGCCGGCTGCAGACCAACCGCGTGCTGCCGCTGGGCGCCGACCGCTGCATCGTCGAGTTCGACTACTACTACGCGGCGTCCGACAGCGCCGATGCCGAAGCCCGCAAGCAGGCCGACCACGATTTCGCCCACCAGGTGCAGGACGAAGACATCGAAATCTGCGAACACGTGCAGCGCGGCCTGGCCTCAGGCTCCTACCTGCCCGGCCGCCTGAACCCCCTGCGCGAAAACGCCGTATTCCACTACCACGAACTCCTCCGCACCGCCTACCGCTCCCCCTGAAAACGTACCAGGTACATTTTCACGGTTACAGCTCGGCGGTGGGTTCGTGCCTGGCCATGTTCGGATCGGGATCCGGGATCGGGCCTGGATAGCGGTTGCTGTGCGAGACATACCACCGCCACAGTGCGAACGCAGCCACCGTGAAGGCCGCGGCAGTGAGGGCCAGATGCAGTCCGCTGCCGCTGACCAGCGGCGACAGCACGCCGGCGATCAGGGCGTTCGACATCAGGCTGACGAAGGCCTGCATGGACGAGGCACTGCCGCGCTGGCGCGGGTACATGTCCAGGATGGCCAGCGTGACTATCGGGAACACCAGGGCGATGCCGAAGGCACCCAGCGCCGTCGGCAGCACGGCCCAGGGCAGCGTGGGGGCGTCGGTGAGGACGTTGTAGCCGATGTTGTAGGCGGCGGCCACGCCGCAGCAGGCGAAGCCCCACTCCACCAGCCGCCGCCCGCTCATGCGTCCCGCGGCGCGGCCGCTGGCGAATGCGCCCAGCATCATGCCGCCGATGGTGGGCGCGAAGAACCACACGAAGTCCTGCTCGCCCAGGCCCAGCAGGTCCATCACGAACGCCGGCGCCGAAGCGATGTACAGGAACAGCGCCCCGAAGTTGAGCGTGCCCACCAGGGTCAGCAGCCGGAACCGCCGGTTGGCCAGCATGCGGCCGTAGTCACGCGCCAGCGTGACCGCATGCAGCGGCACGCGATTGGCCGGCGGATGCGTCTCGGGCAGGCCCCAGGCCGTCAGCACGAACAGCACCATCCCGAACAGCGCCAGGAACCAGAAAATGCCGTGCCAGTTGGTCCAGCCCAGGATCAGGCCGCCGATCACCGGCGCGATGGCCGGCGCTATGCCGAAGATCATCGATATCTGGCTCATCAGCCGCTGCGCATCGTCGCCGTCGCGGCAGTCGCGTACCACCGCGCGCCCCACGATCAGCCCCACGCCCGCCGAAAGACCCTGCAGCGCGCGGTAAACCAGCATCGTGGTCATGTCGGTGGCCAGCGCCGCGCCGATGGACGACAGGGTGAACAGCACGATGCCCGCCAGCAGCACCTTGCGCCGCCCGATGGCGTCCGAGATCGGTCCATGGAACAGCGACATGGCCGCATACCCGAACAGGTAGACGCTGATCGTCTGCTGCATGGCGACCTTGCCCACGCCCAGGTCGCTGGCCATCACCACGAAGGCCGGGAACACCGTATCGATCGAGAACGGCCCGAACATGGCCAAGCCGCCGAGGATGAAGGCCAGCCGGGCGCGTGAAATTTGCTGTGGGGAAGTCATTGGCATGGGCAGCAGGAATCCGTGCCAGCATAACAAGCCTCATCCTGACCGGCGTGCAAGCCGTTTCGTCCCACCCAGCCAGACTCCCATGACCCGACCCGCCGACTCCGCCGCCCCAGACGCACCCCCGGTCGCCGAACGAAGCCTCGCCGGCATCCTTCGCGAGCTCGTTCCTTTCCTGAAGCCCTACCTGGGGCGGATCCTGCTGGCCCTGGCCTGCCTGGTCGCGGCCAAGCTGGCCAACCTGGGCGTGCCGTTGATCCTCAAGGGCCTGGTGGATGGCCTGGACGTGGAGCCGTCGCTGCTGGTGCTGCCGGTCGGGCTGTTGCTGGCCTACGGCGCCTCGCGCCTGTCGGTGACGATGTTCACCGAGCTGCGCGGCATCGTCTTCGCCCGGGTGATGGCGCGCAGTTCGCGCACCGTCATGCTGCGCGTGTTCCGGCACCTGCACGCCCTGAGCCTGCGCTTCCACCTCAACCGCCGCACCGGCGGCGTGGCCCGCGACGTCGAGCGCGGCGGCAGCGCCATCTCCGACCTGCTCGACTGGACCATCTACACCATCATCCCGACGATCCTGGAGATCGGCCTGGTGACCGCCGTGCTGGTGTGGAACTACGACTGGGGCTTTGCCGCCATCACGCTGGGCACCATCGCCGCCTATGTGGTCTGGACCTTCCGCGTCACCGAATGGCGCACCCGGTTCTACCGCGCTGCCGTGGAAGCCGACACCCGCGCCAGTGCGCGCGCCGTGGATTCGCTGCTCAACTTCGAGACGGTGAAGTACTTCAACAACGAAGAACACGAAGCCCGGCGCTACGACGAAAACCTGTGCCAGATGGAGGACGCGACGGTGAAAAGCCTCAAGTCGCTGGCCGTGCTCAACCTGGGCCAGAGCGCCATCGTGGCCGTCGGCATCACGGCGCTGATGTGGCGCGCCGCCGCGGGCGTGGCTGCCGGCGAGATGACCATCGGCGACCTGGTGCTGGTGAACGCCTACCTGCTGCAGCTGTCCGCACCGCTCAACTTCCTGGGCATGGTGTATCGGGAAGTAAAGCAGGCCATCACCAACATCGAACGCCTGTTCGGCCTGCTGGACGAAAGCCAGGACGTGCGCGACCGCCCCGACGCCACCGCGCTGGTGGCCACCCGTCCGCAGGTGACCTTCACCGACGTGCACTTCGGCTATGACGCGCGCCGCGAGATCCTGCACGGCGTCAGTTTCACCATCCCGCCCGGCGGCACGCTGGCGGTGGTAGGGCATTCGGGCAGCGGCAAGTCGACGCTTTCGCGGCTGCTGTACCGTTTCTACGAAATCAACGGCGGCAGCATCGCCATCGACGGCCAGGACCTGCGCACGCTTACCCAGGACTCGGTGCGCGCGGCCATCGGCATCGTCCCGCAGGACACCGTGCTGTTCAACGACACCATCCGCTACAACATCCGCTACGGCCGCCCCGATGCCAGCGATGAGGAAGTGGAGGCCGCCGCCCGCTCGGCCCACATCCACGACTTCATCCTCACCCTGCCCGACGGCTACGAAAGCGAAGTGGGCGAGCGCGGCCTCAAGCTCAGCGGCGGCGAGAAGCAGCGCGTGGCCATCGCCCGCGCCCTGCTGAAGAACCCCGCCATCCTGATCTTCGACGAAGCCACATCGGCACTGGACTCAGCCAGCGAACAGGCCATCCAGGACGAACTGGACCGCATCGCCATCGGCCGCACCACGCTGGTGATCGCCCACCGCCTGTCCACCGTGATGGACGCCGACGAAATCCTGGTGCTGGACGGCGGCAACGTGGTCGAGCGCGGCAGCCACACCGCCCTGCTGGCCCGCAACGCCCGCTACGCCACCATGTGGCGCCTCCAACAGCAGGAACAACCCACCCCATGACCATAACGGGGTCAGGTTAACTTCCTGCGCTGTTTTGCTAGGCGCCGGCGAGGAGGGGGGCCAGCAGCAGCCAGGCGCCCACCAGGGCCACGCCGATCATCAGCAGGCGGATGAAGAAGAAGGTGACCTTCCAGGCCACCAGCAGGCCCAGGGCCAGCAACACGAATCCAAGCACGCTCATGGCATTGATTCCTCGAAGTTTCCAGGCAGCCTGCGGGCCCGCGCCTGAATGCCGCGAAAACCGCATCTGTCGCGGCCGGTGAGCCGGCGCGGCGGCTAGAATGGCGGCTCCATCCGCTCCGAGCACGTCCCCGCATGACCGAGCCTGCCCGCCCCACCTTCCACGGCTTCGAACAGATCCCGCTGCGCGAGTACGCCGAACGCGCCTACCTGGACTATTCGATGTACGTGGTGCTGGACCGCGCCCTGCCCTTCCTGGGCGACGGCCTCAAGCCCGTGCAGCGCCGCATCATCTACGCCATGAGCGAGCTGGGCCTGGGCGCCGGCGCCAAGCCCAAGAAGTCAGCCCGCACCGACGGCGACGTCCTCGGCAAGTTACACCCGCACGGCGACAGCGCCTGCTACGAAGCCCTGGTGCTGATGGCGCAGCCCTTTTCGTACCGCTACCCGCTGATCGAAGGCCAGGGCAACTTCGGCTCCACCGACGACCCGAAGTCGTTCGCGGCCATGCGCTACACCGAATCCAAGCTCACCCCCATCGCCGAAGTGCTGCTGGGCGAACTGGGCCAGGGCACGGTGGACTGGGTGCCCAACTTCGACGGCACCCTGCAGGAGCCCAGCTGGGTTCCCGCGCGCCTGCCGCACCTGCTGCTGAACGGTACGATGGGCATCGCCGTGGGCATGTCCACCGACATCCCGCCGCACAACTTGAACGAAGTGGTGAGCGCGGCCATCCGACTGCTAGACGACCCGGATGCTACGGTGCGCGACCTGTGCGAACACGTGCGCGGCCCCGACTACCCCACCGGCGCCGAGATCATCACGCCCGCCGCCGACCTGATCAGCATCTACGAAACCGGCGGCGGCAGCGTGCGCGCCCGCGCCACGTGGACGCGCGAGAACCTCAACATCGTCATCACCAACCTGCCCTACCAGGTGTCGCCCTCGAAAATCATGGAACAGGTGGCGCAGCAGATGCGCGCCAAGAAACTGCCGTGGCTGGAAGACCTGCGCGACGAGTCCGACCACGAGAACCCGGTGCGCCTGGTGCTGGTGCCGCGCAGCAACCGGGTGGACTTCGACGGCCTGATGGGCCATCTGTTCGCCACCACGGACCTGGAGAAAAGCTTCCGGGTCAACTTCAACATCATCGGGCTCGACGGCCGCCCGCAGGTGAAGAACCTCAAGACCTTCCTCACCGAATGGCTGGAGTTCCGCAACACCACCGTGGCCCGCCGCCTGCGCCATCGCCTGGAGCGCGTCGATCGCCGCCTGCACATGCTGCAGGGCCTGCTGGTGGCCTTCCTGAACCTCGACGAAGTCATACGCATCATCCGCACCGAAGACGAGCCCAAGGCCGTGCTCATGGAGCGCTTCGGCCTGGACGACGACCAGGCCGAATACATCCTGGAAACCAAGCTCAAGCAGCTGGCCCGCCTGGAAGAAATGAAGATCCGCGGCGAGCAGGACGAGCTGGCCAAGGAGCGCGACAAGATCCAGGCCACCCTGGAATCCAAGGCCAAGCTCAAGAAGCAGGTGAAGGACGAACTGCTGGCCGACGCCAAGAAGTTTGGCGACGCCCGCCGCTCGCCGCTGGTGCAGCGCGACGCCGCCCAGGCCATCAGCGAAAGCGACCTGGTGCCCAGCGAACCGGTGACGGTGGTGCTGTCGAAAAAGGGCTGGATACGCAGCGCCAAGGGCCACGACGTGGAGGCCGGCGCGCTGAGCTATCGCGATGGCGACGGCCTGCTGCAGGCGGTGAAGGGGCGCAGCACCCAGCAGGTGGCCTTCCTGGATTCCACCGGCCGCAGCTATTCCGCCCTGGCGCACACCCTGCCCAGCGCACGCGGCAACGGCGATCCGCTGAGCGGGCGCTTCTCGCCGCCGGCGGGCGCGTCGTTCGTGGGCGTGGCGGTCGCGGACAACGAAGCGCGCTACGTGCTGGCCTCCAGCTACGGCTATGGTTTCGTCACCAAGTTTGAAAGCTTCACCGGCCGCAACAAGGCCGGCAAGGCCCTGCTCAATCCCGGCGACGGCGACGTACTGCCGCCGGCGCCGGTCACCGACGCCAAGACCGACTGGGTGGTGTCGATCACCAGCGCCGGCCACCTGCTGGCGTTCCCGCTGGCCGAACTGCCTGAGCTGGACAAGGGCAAGGGCAACAAGCTCATCCAGATCCCGCCGGCCAAACTCAAGAGTGGCGAGGAAAAGGTGATCGCCCTGGCCAGCGTGCGCAACGGCGGTGAGCTGACGGTGTACTCGGGCAAGCAGAAGCTGGTGCTGAGCTGGCGCGACCTGCAGGCCTACGAAGGCACCCGCGCCAGCCGCGGCAACCTGCTGCCGCGCGGCTTCACCAAGGTCGACCGCGTTGAAACCAGCGCATGAGCGACCTGCCCCCCTGCCCCGCCTGCGCCTCGGCCTACACCTACCAGGACGGCGTTTCGCTGGTCTGCCCGGAGTGTGGCCACGAATGGTCGGCCGCCGAACCGGCGGCGCCGGCTGAAGAGATCAAGGTCGTCCGCGATGCCGTCGGCAACGTCCTCAGCGACGGCGACAGCGTCACCGTCATCAAGGACCTCAAGATCAAAGGCTCGGCATCAGTGGTCAAGATCGGCACCAAGGTGAGGAACATCCGCCTGGTGGACGGCGACCACGACATCGACTGCAAGATCGACGGCATCGGCGCCATGAAGTTGAAATCGGAGTTCGTCCGCCGGGAGTGATCAACCGGCCTGGAAGTCCCCGGCGCCCGGAGGAAGGAACAACGCCGGGGTCGGCCTTCAGCGGGTGCAGGTAAGTTTGTCCGAGCCGCGCGGGCCCCAGCGATTGGCGCCGGAACCGGTGCTGGTTTACGTTGTCTTCATCAACTCCTCGATTGGCCGCCCCAATGACCCTGCCCGCCGGAACGCTGCGCCTGTGCGCGTTTGTCACCGCCGCCCTGCTGGCCGCCGCGCCGGCCCTGGCCCAGAACGCCATGCCGCCGCTGATGCCGGAAGAATCGGCAGCCGCCGCCGCCCGGTACCAGCAGTACTGCGCGCTGTGCCACAGCCCCGACCGCTCGGGCTACGCCAACGACCACGCGCCATCGCTGAAGTCACCGCAGCTGTTCGAAGCGGGCTTTCCCTATGTCATCGCCGAGGCGATCGCCTACGGCCGCCCGGGCACGCCCATGGGCGCCTACCACGAGGAAGTGGGCGGTCCGCTGACGCGCACCGAGATCCGGCAGCTGACGCGGTGGCTGGGCGAACAGGCCGCCGCCACGCCGGTTGAACTGCCGGACGGCGCCGTGGCTGGCGACGTCGCGCTGGGCGCGAAGGTTTACGCCGACAGCTGCGCCAGCTGCCACGGCGCGCAGGGCGAAGGCGGCACCGGCACGGCGCTGGGCAACGCCACCATGCTGGCGCTGACGCCTGACTCCTTCATCCGCCACACCATCGAGAACGGCCGCGACGGCACGCCCATGCTGGCTTTCCGCGACAGCCTCAGCCGCGAACAGATCGACGGCGTCACCGCCTTCATCCGCAGCCGCAGCTCGGGCTGGACCGTGCCCGAGGTGAAGCGCCACACGCCGCCGGCGCTGGACGCCTACATCATCAACAAGGACGCGTCCGCGCCCGAGTTCACGCTCACCGACGGCCTGTACGTCAGCGCCGCCGAACTCGACCGCGAGCTCAAGGCGCGCAAGCGCATGGTGCTGCTGGACACCCGCGTCACGTCCATGTGGGAGCGCGCGCACATCGAAGGCTCGGTGCCGGGCCCCTACTACGCCAGCCGCGAAGAAGTGATGGCGAACCTTCCGACCGACGGCACCTGGATCGTGGCCTACTGCGAATGCCCGCGCGCCGCCGCCGAATCGGTGGTGCGCAAGCTGCGCGAGGGCGGCGTTCAGAACACCGCGGTGCTGTGGGAAGGCATCCAGGGCTGGGTCAGCCTGGGCTACCCGGTGGTGAGCGGCAACGCGGCACCCCGGGCCGAGTGAAGGGCATCCACGCATGAGCACACCCACGCAACCCGACGACATCCTGCACTTCTGGTTCGTTGAAACCCCCGAAGCCGCGTGGTGGAAAGTGGACCCGGACTTCGACGCGCTGCTCCGCCAGCGTTTCCAGGCGCTGCTGCAGCAGGCCGCGGCGGGCGAACTGCACGGCTGGCGCGACAGCGCGCCAGGCCGGCTGGCCGAGGTGATCGTGCTGGACCAGTTCCCGCGCAACATCCACCGCGGCACGCCCCAGTCTTTCGCGCACGACCCGATGGCCCTGGCGCTGTCGCAGGAGGCCGTGCGCGCCCGCGCGCGGGGCGCGCTGGCGCCGGGGCAGTGG
>NZ_JAIBFH010000119.1 GCF_019459675.1 Arenimonas sp. | reverse complement strand
AAGCACCGCCAGGCTGAAGACCGACAGGGCCACCAGCATTTCGATCAACGTGAAGCCGCGGTCAGCGGCGCGCCGGCTGCACACTCAGGCGTCCCTCCGGGTCCAGGGCTACGCGCCAGGACGCGTCCAGGGCCGCCAGCGTCACGCCGCCGCCGTCGGTGTCGCCGGTGGCGTCGAACTCAAAGCGCGCGAAGCTTTCATCGGGCTCGAACACGGCGTGCACGTCGCCTTCGAAACGGCGCTGGTCGAACGGCGGCTGGGCCAGGGCGGTCCACTGCCCGGACCGGCCCACGCTGAAGCCGTAGCCCGCCGCGTCCACGCGCAGCGCCACCGGCTGGTTGCGCATGATGGCTTCCTCGCGCGCCCGCGCCAGGTGCACGGCCAGTCGCTCGGCCTGCGCCGACAGGCGCGCCTCGGGTGCGGGCGCCGTCATCAGCACGGCGGTGCCCACCAGGCCCATGATCACCAGGACCACCATCAGCTCCACCAGGCTGAAGCCCGGCGAGCGCCGGTTACGGGGTCCAGTTGCCGATGTCCGCATCATCGCCTTCGCCGCCTTCGGCACCGTCGGCGCCGAGCGAATAAACATCGAACGAACCGTGCTGTCCCGGGTGCCGGTAGCGATAGGCGTTGCCCCACGGGTCGGTCGGCAGGCGCCGGATATAGCCGCCGGCGCGGTAGCGCTCGGGGCGGCTGAGGCTGGCGGGCGGCTTGAGCAGGGCCTGCAGGCCGTCCTCGGTGCGCGGGTAGGCGAGGTTTTCCAGCCGGTAGGTGTCCAGCGCCTGTTCCAGCAGGCTCACGTCGGTCCGGGCCTTTTCGGCCATGGCCCGGTCCTGGCTGGGCAGCACGTTCAGCGTAACCACGGTGGCCAGAAGGCCGATGATCACGATCACCACCATCAGCTCGATCAGGGTGAAGCCGTTGGCGGCGCGACGGGTGCGGCGGGGGTACATGGGCGTTCTCCAGGTCATGCCATGACCATCGAGTTGAACTGCAGTATCGGCAGCAGGATGGACAGCACGATCAGGGTGATCACGCCGCCCAGGGCGATGATGATGGCGGGTTCGAGCAGGCTCAGGGCCACGGAGGTGAAGGTGCTGAACTCGCGGTCCAGGTAGTCCGCCGCGCGATCGAGCATGGGCGCCAGACGCCCGCTTTCTTCGCCGCTGGCGGCCATGTAAAGCAGGGTGGGCGGGAAGATGGCCGCGCCGCGCATGGCCGACGACAGGCTGCTGCCTTCGCGGATGGCCGTCACCATGCCCTCGGTGGCGGCGCGCAGCGCGCGGTTCTGCACCGTGCGGGCGGTCACCACCAGCCCCTCCATCAGCGGCATGCCGCTGGACACCATCGTGGCCAGGGTGCGTGCGAACAGCGAAGCGTGCGCATCGCGGACCAGCTTCCCGACCAGGGGCAGGCCCAGCAGCCAGCGATCGGCGCGAAGGCGCGCAGCGGGCCGCCGCAGCGCCACCAGCGCCGCCACCGCCATCGCCACGGCCACGCCCAGCAGCGGCAGGCCCCAGGCCACCATGAACTCCGACACCGCGATCACCCCGCGCGTCAGCAGCGGCAATACGCGGCCCATGGATTCGAACTGATCCACCACCTTGGGCACCACGAAGGTCATCAGCGCCACCACCACCAGGGTGGCGGTGACCGCCAGCGCCGCGGGATAGACCAGGGCCGTGGTGAGTTTGCTGCGCAGCTGCTGGTGGCTTTCGAGCATGTCGGCCAGCCGTTCCAGGATGACCGGCAGCGCGCCCGAGCCTTCGCCCGCGGCCACCATGGCCCGGTACAGCGGCGGGAATGCGCCGGGCACGCGGCCCATCGCTTCCGACAAACGCTGGCCCTCGACCAGTTGGGCGTGGGTTGCCAGCAGCGCCCGGCGCACGTCCGGCCGGCCCGCCTGCGAGCCGATGGTGAACAGGGCTTCTTCCAGCGGCGACACGGTGGCCAGGGTGGCCAGCTGCCGCGTGAACAGGGTCAGGTCCTTGCTGCGCAGCGCCCGGCCCGGGCGCAGCGAGCGCTGCGCGGTCCGGGGCGCAGGCACCAGCTGCAGCGGGACCCATTGGCGCTGTTCCAGCAGCCGGCGCGCATCGGGCTCGCTGTCGGCCTCCAGCAGTCCCTGGCGCTCTTTTCCGCGGACGTCGAGCGCGACGAAATCAAACGACGCCATGGGATTTCTCTTCCTGGCGGATCACCCGCAGCGCTTCCTCGACCGTGGTCATGCCGCGCGCCACGCAGCGCCGCGCCGCGCCCCGCAGGTCGGACGCACCGGCGAAGGCGGCGCGCGCCAGCGTGGCGTCAGCGGG
>NZ_JAIBFH010000042.1 GCF_019459675.1 Arenimonas sp. | reverse complement strand
CGGCTGGTCTGTTCGACCACCATGGTCACCAGGTTCATGGCATTTATCGGATCCATTCGCGCGTCCCTCCGTTGGGGTCGCCTCAGGGGACCGGACGCATCAACTCGGCAAAACTCATCGCTTTCTCGGTGGCTTCGGCGCGCTCGGCGATCCAGTCGATCACCTGCTCTTCCATCACCCGACCGCGAAGGCTGGACATGAGATTGGGGTCGTTCCGATAGAGTTCAATGACCTGGCTGGGATCTTCGTAGGTCGATGCGATCAGCTGCAGCGTCTCGTTCAGGCGGGCCGGCTCGAGCTTGAGGTTGTTCTGGCGGGCCACTTCACCCACCAGCAGGCCCGCGGCGACGCGGTTGCGCGCCGCCGGCAGGAACGGATCAGCTTCGAACTTCGCATTGGGCTGGCCCTGCTGGCGCGCCTGCTGCTCGGCGGCGGCCGCCATCTGGCGGGCCTCGGCCTGGATCAGGCGCGGCGGCAGTTCCACGCTGGAATGCGCGGCCACGAGCTTCTCGGCCACTTCCGCGCGCAGGCGCTGCATCAGGTTGCCCTTGAGCTCGCGCTCGAGGTTGGACCGCACTTCCTGGCGGAACTGGTCCACCTTGCCGCTCTTGATGCCGAAGCTCTTGACGAAAGCTTCATCCACCGCGGGCAGGTTCGCAACCGACACCTTGGTGACCTTGAGGGTGACCTTGGCGGCCTGGTTGGCCAGTTCGGCCACGCGCCAGTTGGCCGGGAAGGTGATGTCGACCTCGCGCTCTTCGCCGGCGGACATGCCGGCCAGCTGGGACTCCAGCTCCGGGTACATGGCGTTCGAACCCAGCACGGTGGCGCCGCGATCGGAACCCTCGGCCGGGTAGCGGCCGGCGGAGGTGGTGGCGAAGGTTTCCACCGTGACCAGGTCGCCGGGCTCGGCGGCACGCTCGACGGCGTCCCACGTGCGGCGCTGCTGGCGCAGGGTTTCGATCATGCCGTCGATGTCGGCGTCGCCGATGCTGGACGTGGCGCGGACGATCTTGAGCTGGCTCGGATCGACCTTGCCAAAATCGGGAACCACTTCGAAGGTGGCGGAGTAGCGGATTTCGCCGGCTTCACCGGTGCTCTCGGGCTTGACCTCGGGCGTGCCGGCAACGCGCAGGTTTTCCTGAGCAATCGCTTCGCCGAGGCTCTCGCGGATCAGCTCGCCATAGGCCTCATTGCGAACCTGGGCGCCGAAGCGCTGTTCGATGACCTTGGCGGGCACCTTGCCGCGGCGGAAACCCTTGATGGTGGCGCTGCGGCCAATTTCCTGCAGCCGCTTGCCGACCACGCCTTCGAAGCGCTCGACGGGCAGGCTGACGGTGATGCGGCGTTCCAGATTGGCGGTGTTCTCGAGCGAAACTTGCATGTCAACTCCTGCGACCGCGCCGTTTGTCGGGCGCTAAAAATGAAAAAACCCGCAGAGCCCCGAATCATCCCCGCGCCTCCGTTGCCGGATGGTGCGAAAGGAGAGACTCGAACTCTCACGGGTTACCCCACTGGAACCTAAATCCAGCGCGTCTACCAGTTCCGCCACTTTCGCTACGTCGCGCGGTGACGATTCAATCGGGAAGATTGGTGGGCCGTGAAGGATTCGAACCTTCGACCTATTGATTAAGAGTCAACTGCTCTACCAACTGAGCTAACGGCCCGTAATCTTCCCGCTGAAGCGGCTTGCGACGCGGCATTATGCCGCAACATTGAACCGGCTGGAACTGGGGTGGAAGACGGGACTCGAACCCGCGACCCTCGGAATCACAATCCGATGCTCTAACCGACTGAGCTACATCCACCACATTGTGAACTTGTACCGCTTTTTCCTGCCTTGCCCGCCTGGCGCGCCCGGCAGGAATCGAACCTGCAACCGCCGGCTTAGAAGGCCGGTGCTCTATCCGATTGAGCTACGGGCGCCTGCCGGGATGATACCGGCCGTACCCGCCTGCTTCCATGCTGTTGGTCAGTGTAGCCCGGCTTGAGGCCAGCCTGGTCGGGGCAGAGGGATTCGAACCCACGACATCCAGCTCCCAAAGCTGGCGCTCTACCAGGCTGAGCTATACCCCGGCGGTGAAGCCCGGCGCCCTGGAAGGCGCGCCGCACGAGTTCCCTGTGTACGGCGGTGGAGGAAGCCGGCGCAAACCGCCGGAATCCTTTGCCGCCGAACAAAAAGGGTGCCGAAGCACCCTTTCTGCATTAGTGGCGCGCCCGGAGAGATTCGAACTCCCGACCACCAAGTTCGTAGCCTGGTGCTCTATCCAGCTGAGCTACGGGCGCGCAGAAGCGAAATTATGGGGGACGTTGCGTCAATCGTCAATGCCTGTGCATCAACTCTTTTCAACACGCCCCCTGCACACCTTTTCCAGTCCTGGCGGAGTGAGAGGGATTCGAACCCTCGATCAGGCTTTTGACCCAATACTCCCTTAGCAGGGGAGCCCCTTCGGCCACTCGGGCATCACTCCGGAACTGGACCCGGCAAACTTCTTTCGAGGCTTGCCGGCCGCATAGGATAGCGCCTCAGTCGGCCTTGGGTAAACCTGTTTGATGATCGCCCGCAGGCGCGGGGTCATCCTTCTGGATGCGCTGGAAGATTTCCTCGCGATGAACGGCCACGTCCTTGGGTGCCGTAATGCCTATGCGCACCTGGTTGCCCTTGACGCCCAGCACGGTGACCGTGACTGAATCGCCAATCATCAGGGTCTCCCCGACCCTTCTCGTCAAAATCAGCATCGCCTTCCCTCCCGATACATCCTTGCACCGGCCCGCGCGTCCAGACGCCACGCCGCGGCTCCACGCCGCACGATCGCGGCTTGCCCGATGGTAGTGCGCGCTTGGGCACGGCGCAAACGCGCCCTGCCCCGGTCAGCCAAGCCGCTGCGCCACCCAGTCGGGAATGCCCGCCAGGGCGGCCAGCAGCGCGGGGCCATCGGGGCCGCCGCCCTGCGCCATGTCGGGACGACCGCCGCCCTTGCCGCCGATCTGCGCGGCCACGTGCGACAGCAGCTCGCCCGCCTTGACCTTGCCCAGCGCCTTGCCCTGCACGCCGGCCACCAGCGAGGCCTTGCCGTCCTGGGCGGACGCCAGCACGATCACGGCGTCGCCCAGGCGTGCCTTGAGCTGGTCCACGGCGTCGCGCAGCGATTTCGCATCCAGCCCTTCCAGGCGCGCGGCGACGACCTTCACACCCGCCACCTCCGGCGCCGACGCCTCCAGTTCAGCCGTGGCTCCCGACGCCGCCTTGGCCTTGAGCGATTCCAGTTCGCGCTCGAGCCTTTTCTGGCGATCGAGCAGCTGGCGCAGCTTGTCGATGACATCGCCGGCGTTGCCACCCAGCAGCTGCGCGGCCTCGTCCAGGCGGCGCTCTTCGCGCGCGATGTGGTCCAGCGCACCGGCGCCGGTAACGGCCTCGATGCGGCGCACGCCCGCGGCCACGCCGCCCTCGCTGATGATCTTGAACACGCCGATGTCGCCGGTGTGGTGGACATGGGTGCCGCCGCAAAGCTCGGTGGAAAAACTGCCCATTTTCAGCACGCGCACGTGCTCGCCGTATTTTTCACCGAACAGCGCCATGGCGCCAAAATCCAGCGCGTCCTGCATGCCCATGTGGTGAACCTGCGCCTTGGAGTTGCGGCGGATTTCGGCGTTGACCATCGCCTCGATGCGCGCAAGGTCGGCCGCGGGGATGGCCTGGAAATGGGAGAAGTCGAAGCGCAGGCGATCAGGCGCCACCAGCGACCCCTTCTGCGTCACGTGCTCGCCCAGCAGGTCGCGCAGCGCGGCGTGCAGCAGGTGCGTGGCGGAGTGGTTGAGCACCACCGCCTGGCGACGATCCCCGTCCACGCGGGCCGACAGGCGGTCGCCGCGCTTGAGCGTGCCGCTGGCCAGCCGCCCCAGATGGCCGTGGAAGGCGCCGGACAGCTTCAGCGTATCGCGCACTTCAAACCTCATCCCCTGCGCGTCGAGCAGCACGCCGGTGTCCCCGACCTGGCCGCCGGACTCGGCATAGAAGGGGGTTTGGTCGAGCAGCACCAGGGCCTCTTCGCCCGGCGCAAGGGCGTCCACGGGCTTGCCGTCGCGCAGCAGCGCCACGACGCGGCAGCCGTCGGCTTCCAGGGACTCGTAGCCAAGGAACTCGCTGGGCTTGAGGGTGGCGATCAGATCGGCGGGCAGCGCGGTGCCGCCAGCGAACTTGCTGGACGCCCGCGCGCGATCGCGCTGCTGGCCCATCAGCGTGTCGTACTCGGCCATGGCACCGTCGGCCAGCAGCCAGCCCTTGTCGGCGTTCTCACGCAGCAGGTCGGCGATCAGATCGGGCGGGCAGCCGTAGGTGTCGTGAAGCTGGAACAGCTGGTCGCCGCGAATGCGGTTGTCCGACGCCGCCAGATAGTCGTTCAGGCGCGCCATGCCCGCATCGAGCGTCTGCCCGAAGGCGGTTTCCTCGGCCTTCAGCGCCTGCTCGACCAGGCTGCGCTTGGCCACCAGCTCGGGATAGGCCTCACCCATCACGTCCACCAGCGGCTGCACCATGCGCCAGAACTTGCCGTCGGCGCTCAGGCCGTCGAGCTTCCAGAAGTGGCGCACCGCACGGCGGATGATCCGGCGCAGCACGTAGCCGCGACCTTCGTTGGACGGCAGTACGCCGTCGACGATCAGGAAGCTGCAGGCGCGGATGTGGTCGGCGATGACGCGCAGCGACTTGTGCTCGAGGTCGGTGCTGGCATTGAGAGCCGCCGCGGCCTTGATCAGGTGTTGGAACAGGTCGATCTCGTAGTTGCTGTGCACGTACTGCAGAACGGCCGCAACGCGCTCCAGGCCCATGCCGGTGTCCACGCACGGCGCCGGCAGCGGCACCAGCGTTCCGTCGGGCTGGCGGTCGTACTGCATGAAGACGTTGTTCCAGATTTCGATGAAGCGATCGCCGTCCTCGTCGGGGCTGCCCGGCGGGCCGCCGGCGATGTGGTCGCCGTGGTCGTAGAAGATTTCGGTGCAGGGGCCGCAGGGGCCGGTGTCGGCCATCTGCCAGAAATTGTCCGACGCGTAGGGCGCACCCTTGTTGTCGCCGATGCGGATGATGCGTTCCTTGGGCAGGCCCACCATGGTGTGCCACAGGTCGAAGGCTTCGTCGTCGGTGTAATACACCGTCACCAGCAGGCGCTCCTTGGGGAGGCCCCAGACCCCGGTCAGCAGTTCCCAGGCGTACGCGATGGCATCACGCTTGAAGTAGTCGCCGAAGCTGAAGTTGCCCAACATTTCGAAGAACGTGTGGTGGCGCGCGGTGTAGCCGACCTGGTCGAGGTCGTTGTGCTTGCCGCCGGCGCGCACGCAGCGCTGCGAGCTGGCCGCACGCTTGTAGCTGCGCTTCTCGGCGCCAAGGAAGACGTCCTTGAACTGCACCATGCCGGCGTTCGTGAACAGCAGGGTCGGGTCGTTGCCCGGCACCAGCGGGCTCGAGGGCACGACTTCATGGCCCTTGGAGCGGAAGAACTCGA
>NZ_JAIBFH010000010.1 GCF_019459675.1 Arenimonas sp. | reverse complement strand
GCGGGGCGCGGGGCGGGGGCCCGCGCCCCCCCCAACCCCTGCTTGGAGGGCGCCGCTTATCGCAGCGGCTGCGCTCACGGTCTTGGCGGTGGCGGCGTTGAGCTTGCCGTCGTGGTGTTCAGCGACAACGAGGATCTTGGTCATTACAGCAACCCCTTCTGCTTGAGTGCAGCGACCAGTTCGGCCGCGTCCTTGACCATCACGCCCTTGCTGCGCTTGACCGGCGCCGCGTACTGGGTGGTCTTGAAGGTATCGGCGGCTTCAACACCGAGATCGGCCAGCTGCAGGGTCTCCAGCGGCTTGGCTTTGGCCTTCATGATGTCGGGCAGCTTGATGAAGCGCGGCTCGTTCAGGCGCAGGTCGGTGGTGACCACGGCCGGCAGGTCCACTTCCAGCGTTTCCAGGCCGGCATCGACCTCGCGGGTCACGGTGGCCTTGCCGTCGGCGATGTCCAGCTTGCTGGCGAAGGTCGCCTGCGGGCGGCCCCACAGCGTGGCCAGCATCTGGCCGGTCTGGTTGGCGTCGTCGTCAATGGCCTGCTTGCCCAGCAGCACCAGCTGCGGCTGCTCCGTTTGGATCAGCTTGAGCATCGCGCGGGCGGCGGTGAGCGGCTGGATGGCCTGGTCGGTGACCACGTGGATGGCGCGGTTGGCGCCCATGGCCAGGCCGTTGCGCAGGTGCGCCTGGCAGTCGGCCGGGCCGATGGTGGCGACGATGACTTCAGTGGCGATGCCCTTGTCGCGCAGGCGCAGGGCTTCTTCCAGGGCGATGTCGTCGAAGGGATTGGGCGACAGCTTCACGCCGTCGGTGACCACGCCCGAGCCATCGGGCTTCACTTGGATGCGGACGTTGTAGTCCACCACCCGCTTGTAACCGACCAGAATCTTCATCGTCGCGACTTTCCTGTGGGGCAGGCCGGCGCACGGCGTGGGGCCGGGCGGCGGGCTTCGAAGGGACCCCAATTCTACCCGCTCCGCCCGTCACGGCGCAGTAAAAACCGGGTTCAGAGCCGGATTTCCCCCGCCTTGGTCAGGCGGCTGCGGCGGCGGGGTCCAGGCTGGCCAGCCAGTCGTCGTCCGAGCCTTCGTTCACGCCTTCGAACAGGATCGTGCTGAGGTAGCGCTCGCCGGTGTCGGGCAGCATCGCCAGGATCACCGAACCCGCGGGCGCGTCTTGGGCCACCTGCAGCGCGGCGGCCACGGTGGCGCCTGCGCTCAGCCCGGCGAAGACGCCTTCCTCCGCCGCCAGCCGGCGTGCGGTGTCACGCGCGACGAGGTCGTCCACCGGGCGGATCTGGTCGGCGATGCTGCGGTCCAGGACGCCGGGGACGAAATCGGGGGTCCAGCCCTGGATCTTGTGCGGGGCCCAGTCCTTGCCGTTCAACAGCTGTGCGCCCGCAGGTTCGCTGGTGACGATCTGCAGGTCGGGGCGCGCCAGTTTCAGCACCTGGCCGGCGCCCGTCAGGGTGCCGCCGGTGCCCCAGCCGGTGACGAAGAAGTCCAGGCGCTTGCCGGCGAAGTCCTGCAGGATCTCCGGTGCCGTGGTGCTGCGGTGGTACGCCGGGTTGGCCGGGTTCTCGAACTGCTGCGCCAGGAACCAGCCGTGCCTGGCCGCCAGTTCGGCGGCCTTGCGCACCATGCCGCTGCCGCGCTCGGCGGCGGGCGTGAGGATCACCTTGGCGCCGTAGGCGCGCATCAGCTTGCGGCGCTCGATCGAGAAGGTTTCGGTCATCACCGCCACGAACGGATAGCCGCGCGCCGCGCAGACCATCGCCAGCGCGATGCCGGTGTTGCCGGACGTGGCTTCCACCACGGTCTGCCCGGGCTTGAGCACGCCGCGCTTTTCGGCGTCCAGGATCACGGCCAGCGCCAGCCGGTCCTTCACCGAGCCGCCTGGGTTGAACGATTCCACCTTCACATACAGCGACACGTGCGAAGGCGCGATGCGGTGCAGCCGCACGATGGGCGTGCGGCCAATGGTGTCGAGGATGCTGTCGTAAAGCGCCATGCCAATCTCCAGATGCAGTAACGGGGTCAAGTTCACTTCCCGCAGAAAAACGGGGTCAGGCGGCTTCGGCGACCCGTGCGGCCGGGGCGCCCAGCGGTGCGGCGCCGAACCAGTGCAGCGGCATCGCCAGCGCGGCCACTTCGCCCAGGATCAGCAGCGCGGGCGACTGCACCGCGTGATGTGCGGCCAGCGACGGCAGGTCGGCCAGGGTGCCGGTGATGACGCGCTGCTCGGGGCGCGAACCGTTCTCCACCAGCGCGAACGGCGTGCCGGCCTCGCGGCCGTGCGCCAGCAGGCGGTCGCGGAACCCGGCCAGGCCGGCCACGCCCATGTAAACGGCGAGCGTCTGCTTTTCCTGCGCCAGCGCGCGCCAATCCAGGCTGTCCAGCGAGTCCTTGCAGTGCGCGGTGACGAAGCGCACCGACTGCGCATGGTCGCGGTGCGTCAGCGGCACGCCGGCATAGGCGGCGCAGGCCAGCGCCGCGGTGATGCCCGGCACCACTTCGAAACCGATGCCGTGGGCGTGCAGGAACTCCAGCTCTTCGCCGCCGCGCCCGAACACGAACGGGTCGCCGCCCTTGAGCCGCACCACGCGGCGGCCGGCCCGCGCGTGTTCGAGCATCAGCGCGTGGATGCCGTCCTGCGACACATGGTGGTTGGCCGCCTGCTTGCCCACTTCGATGAAGTCGGCGTCGCGCCGCGCCAGGGCGAGCACGCCGGGCGACACCAGCCGGTCATGCAGGATCACGTCGGCCTGGTTGAGCAGGCGCAGCGCGCGCAGCGTCAGCAGGCCCGGATCACCGGGGCCTGCGCCCACCAGCGCCACCGAGCCGATGTCGCGCGAGGGCGGGGCCTCGCCCAGCGCGGCTTCGAAGGCGAGCTTCGCGCCGTCGGCATCACCGGCGCGGAAACGCTCGGCCACCGGCCCGGCCAGCAGGGTTTCGAAGAAGCGCCGACGCTCGGCCAGGCGCGGATGTCGCGCGCGGATGCGGCCGCGCTCGCGCAGCAGCAGGTTGGCTAGGTCGGCCAGGGATTCGTCGAGTTCGGTTTCAAACTTCTCGCGCAGGTGCCGCGCCAGCATCGGCGCGCCGCCGCCGCTGGAGATGGCGATCTGCAGCGGGCCACGCTCGATGCGCGCCGGCGACTGGTAGCTCGACAGCGCCAGGTCGTCCACCACGTTGGCCCAGATGCGGCGCGCCTGCGCGGCATCCGCGACCGCACGGTTCACGTCGCCGTCGTCGGTGGCGGCCACCACCAGCCAGGCGTCGTCGAGCCACGCGGGTTCAAACGCACCGGCCAGGTGCTCGATGCGGCCCTGCGCGAACAGCTCCATCACCGACGGTTCCAGCCACGGCGCGCCGACCACCACGCGTGCGCCCGCGGCGAGCAGTGGTTCGAGCTTGCGCCGCGCCACCGCGCCGCCGCCCACCACCAGTACGCGGCGACCGCGCAGGTCGGCGAACAGGGGGAACAGCGTGGCGTTGTCCTGGCTCATGCCCCGAAGCTAGGCCCAGGCCGCCGCGCCCGGAAATGACGAGCCGCCCCGTGCATATGCCCGTCGGTTATGTGCGCGCGTGGACGCGGCCGGCGGCGCGGGTTAATTTCGCCGCTGGCCAGCCCGGCCGGAACAGGAAAAAGCATGTCCGACTTTCCCTTCACCGCGCAGATGGGCTTGGTCTACAGCCACCCCTTGGTCCGCCTGGTCGTCGGGGTGGTGATGGTGATCGGTTCGATGCTTTTGGGTGGGCTGCTCTGGAGCAAGCTGCTGGGCCCGGCCTCGTCGAGCCCGATGGGTGAGCTGGTGAATTCGCTGTGGCTGGCCGCGCTGGCCATGCTGGCCTACGCCGCCTTCGTGCGCTGGGTCGAGAAGCGGCCGGTCACTGAGTTCGGCCGCCACCGCGCGGTGCGCGAATGGGCGGCCGGCGTGGCCCTGGGTTTCGGCGCGATCACACTCACCGTGGCCGTCATCGCGACGCTGGGCGGCTACCGGGTGACCGGCTGGAACCCGCCGTCGGTGCTGGTGCCGGTGCTGGCGCTGGCGATTTTTTCCGGCGTGTTCGAGGAAATCATCGCCCGCGGCCTGGTCTTCCGCCTGCTCGAGCAGTGGCTGGGCAGCTGGACGGCCCTGGCGCTGTCGGCGCTGCTGTTCGGCTTCCTGCACGTGCTCAACCCCAACGCGACCCTGCTGGCCGCCGCGGCGATCTCGATCGAGGCCGGCATCCTGCTCGGCGCGCTGTACATGCTCACGCGCCGGCTGTGGATGGCCATCGGCCTGCACATGGCCTGGAACTTCACCCAGGGCGGCATCTACGGTATCCCGGTGTCGGGGCTGGACGTGCAAGGGCTGCTGTTCAACACCATGCAAGGCCCGCCGCTGCTGACCGGCGGTGCGTTCGGCGCCGAGGCCTCGCTGCCGGCGATCGTGATCTGCACCTCGCTCGGCCTGTGGGTGCTGTACCGCGCGCACCGAAAGGGCCGTTTCGTTGCGGCCAGCCCGCACCGGTTCCGGACCGGCCAGGCCGCACCTGCCGTGGTGCCTTCGCAGGCCTGACGCCGCGCACATGCCCGGTGGCGTCCTGCACATGCCGTCCGGTTATCAGGGGCGTATGGACGCATCGCCGGGCCCGGGTTAGCTTGTCTGCATGACCTCGGCGCCGCGCGCCGCCTCTGGAATGCCCGTGTCCATGCTCCGTTGCCTGCCGTGTTGCCGCCCGCCCGTGCCCTGAACCGCTGGCGCCCGACAACCCTGGAACGACCATGACCCTCACGCAGCTGCGCTACCTCATCGCCATCGCCGACTCGGGCTTCAACATCACCCTGGCCGCCGAGAAGGTGCACGCCACCCAGCCCGGCCTGTCCAAGCAGCTCAAGCTGCTGGAGGACGAACTGGGCTTCCTGCTGTTCCAGCGCAAGGGGCGCAGCCTCGAGTCCATCACGCCGGCCGGCCGGGACGTGCTGGCCCACGCCCGCCGCGTACTGGCCGAGGCCGGCAACATCCGCGCCTACGCCGCCAACGAACGCGGCGAGAAGCAGGGCCGGCTCACCCTGGTCACCACCCACACCCAGGCCCGCTTCGTGCTGCCGCCGGCGATCGCCGCGCTGGCGCGCCGCTTCCCCGACGTCAGCATCCACCTGCAGCCGGCATCGGAAGGCGAAGTGCTGGACCAGCTGGCCGGCGGCCTGGCCGACTTCGCGGTGGTGAGCACGGCGGGCGACGTGCCGGCCGGTGGCCTGGCCGTTCCGCTGTATCGCTGGCGCCGCGTGGTGCTGGTGCCGGCCGCGCACGCACTGGCTGCGCTGGGCCGCGCGCCCACGCTGGCCGAGCTCGCCCCGCTGCCGCTGGTCAGCTACGAATCCACCAACAAGCCCGAATCGTCGCTGCGCCGCGCCTTCGCCGCGGGCGGCCTGGAGCCGCAGATCGCGATGACCGCGCGCGACGCCGACCTGATCAAGACCTACGTGCGCGCCGGACTGGGCGTTGGCCTGCTGGCCGAGATGGCCGTGAGCGCGCGCGACGACGCCGACCTGCGCGCGCTGCCGGCGCCTTCGGCCGTGCCCGACTGCATCAGCTGGGCCGTGCTGCCGCGCGAGCGCGTGCTGCGTGACTACGCGCTGGAGCTGCTGCTGGCGCTGGCCCCGCAGCTCGACCGCAGCGACCTCAAGCGCGCTGTCGCCGGCCACGACACCCCCACCTGGCCGGTGCCGCCCACGTGGGTGGAGCTGAGCCAGGCCATCACCAACTGACGGGCCAACGCGCAGGCCTTACTGCGCCGCGCCCGTGGCGGACTTGCCGAACAGTTCGCTGGCCGGACTCGTCTCGGGAAGGATGTAGACGATGCCCGCGGTCTGCTTGAATGCCGGCGCCACCACGCTCTGGTAGAACGAGGGCGGCACGTTGATGCAGCCGAACGAGATGCGGTTGTCGTCCGGGGTTTCGCTGCTCAGCCGCTCGGCGCGGCGCTCCTTGGGCGTGCCCGGCACGACCGGATGCAGCGCGATGGAGGCGTCGTAGTCGATCAGCAGCACGCCGTGGCCCTTGATGTCCTTGTCCAGGTGCGCAACGAATCGCCCCGCGGGCGTGGTGCGGTCTTCGGGGCGGATGGCCGACATCGACAGGTCGCCGATGCCGGCCGCGGTCTTGTCGCCCCGCGCCGAACCCAGCAGGGCCGCTTCGTGGCCCCGCAGCCTGCCTGCGGCGTCGAAAACGAACACGCGGGCGCTGACCTTGTCGATCAGCATGAAGGGCAGCCCGGCGTTGTCGCCCGACTCGCCGATCCACTGCGCGACGTGCCGGACCTCGGGCGAGGGTTCGTGCCCCGCGAAATCGACGCTGGCCGCCGTGCCCGCCCCGGTCGCGCACAGCGCGGCGAGGGCGACGCGCGACAACGCCAGGCGGGTAAACCCACCTGGCGCCGACAAAGCCTTCATTGTCGCGACCATGCCGTCAGTTGCGGTACGGCTTGGGTGCGCGCACCGGCGGAACGTACGGCGGCACTTCCTCTTCCTCTTCGACCGGGACGACCGTGATCACGGTGGTCGGCGGCGGCGGCGTGGTGACAGCGACCACGGTCGGCGGCGTGACCGTCGGCGGCGGCGGCGGTACGACGACCAGCGGCGGCGGCGGCGGGGGCGGGGGCGGCGGCGGCGGCGGCGGCGGCGGGGGCGGCGGCGGCGGCGGCGGCGGCGGCGGTACGGCGGCGGTGATCAGGCCCGTGCTGTGGGCCGCGATGGTGCCGCAGCAGTTCACGGCCAGCGCATAGAGACCGGCATCGGCGCCGCCGAGCGTGTAGCCGCTGTACGTGATGCCCTGCAGGCCGACTTCGGGGGAGTCGTAGTTGGCCACGGCGCCGGGGCCGGCCACCAGGGTCACGCCCGCGGGGTTGCCGATCAGGCCCGCAAGGATCGCCGTGGTGGTGCCGTCGAACACGCGGTCCACGGCGTTGGCGAACACCAGCATGTAGCTGCTCAGCGCGGCGCCTTCGGTCAGCGTGAAGTGGGTGCTGTAGTCGGTCGGCGTGGTGTACGACACCGGGTTGTAGTAGATCGACACCGGCGCCGCGGTGACCGTGGTCGGCGGCGCCAGCGCGGCGAAGCGCACGGTGCCGCCGGTGATGCCCGGGCCGGTGCCGTCGGTGTCGGCGCTCAGCACCAGGCCGCGCGCCAGGCCCAGGCTGCGGGTGGGGTCGTTGGTGCCGCGGGTGACGGTGATGGCGCCGCCGACATTGACGTCGTTGGCCGCGCACATCATCACGTTGCCGTCGGTGACGGTGATCGCGCCGGACTGGTTGATGTTGCGCCCGGCGGCCAGCAGCAGGCTGCCGTTGGTCAGCGTGATGGCGGCATTGACGTTGATGTCGCGGCCGCAGCAGGTCGAGAAGTTGCCGTTGGTGGCGGTGACCGCGGCATTGATGTTGACGTCGCGGTCGGCGATCAGGCTCAGCGTGGTGGGCGCGCCGCTGGCCGACCAGCTGATCGCGTCGTTGATGAAGATGTCGCCATTGCCCGCACCGGCGCCCGCGGTGGAAATGGTGATGTTGTTGGTCACCAGCTGGGCCGACAGCGTCGAGCCCGAGATGTTGTCGCCCACGGCGCTGCCGACGGTGAAGTCCTGCGGATCGATAAGCCAGGTGCCGGTGCGGCCGTTCGCCGCCGCCGTGGTCACCTGGATGCCGGCGTCCACGTTGACGGTGGCGGCGGAGGTTTCGATGAAGCCGCCGTTGCCCGCGGTCGGGGCGCTGGCGTCCAGCACGCCACCCGCGTTGACGGTGCCGCTGGCCATGTCGGCCAGCAGCAGGATGCTGCCGTTGCGGTTCTGCAGGGTCTGCGCACGGATGACGCCGGTGTTGTTCACCACGGTGTGCAGCACGCTGCCGGCCGCCTGCGCGGTCATCAGCACGCGGCCGCCGTCGGCCTGGACCATGCCGCGGTTCTCGACCAGCGCGTTCATCGCGCCGGTGGTCACGGCCACGTTTAGCAGGCCGTCGCCCGCGACGTCCAGCGTCACCGCTTCGCCGCCCACCAGCGCCACGCTGCCCAGCCGCGCCGAGATCACGCCGTCGTTGCGGACGTTGCGGCCCATCAGCGCGACGTAGCCGCCGCCGTTGGCCTGCAGGTTGCCCTGGTTGACCACGTCGCCGGTGCCGGCGCCGGTGAAGCGATGGCGGCCGGCGAGGAAGTCGGCGTCCGCCATGCCCATCGTGGTGGCCACCAGGCCGCCGACGCTGACCGACGAACCGTTGCCGAACAGCACGCCGTTGGGATTGATCAGGAACACCTGGCCGTTGGAGGTCAGCGTGCCCATGATCACCGACGGATCGGCGCCGGTGACGCGGTTGAGCGCGATCGAGCTGGCGCCGGGCTGCACGAACTGCACGCCCTGGTTGGCGCCGATGCTGAAGGACTGCCAGTTGATGATCGCCAGCGCGCTGTTCTGCGTGATGGTGGTCTGGTTGCCGGTCTGCACGATGCCGGCCTGGCCGGCGATCACCTGGCCGCCGGTCGGCGCCATGGACTGCGCCAGCACGGGCGTGGCGAGGGCCAGCAGCAGCGCGCTGGACAGGGTGGACAGCGCGAGGCGCGCAGTACGGTGGGTGGGTTGGCGATTCATGCGGATTCCTTCATGTGCCGCGCGAGGCGGCTAGGGCACAACATCAGAAGTACTTGACGGCCTGGATCCAGAAACGACCGGACTTGTCGGGGGCGGAGATCGCGTCTTCGCTGCCCAGCTTCCAGGCGTAGTAGCTGCGCACGGACCAGTTGCCGGGTTCGCTCCACGACAGGCCGACGCCGGCGCTGCTCAGGCTGCGATTGTTGTCGCCCGGAAACCACGGGTCCTTGTTGATGGTGATGCGGCCGGCGTCCACGAAGCCCAGCAGGTGCAGCTGGCCCGGGATGCGCTCGGAGGTGCGCGCCATCAGCAGCCGGGCCTCGAGGTTGGCGATGAGGCCTTCGTCGCCGGTGGCTTCGCCCTGCGGGTAGGCGCGTATGCCGTCCATGCCTCCCAGCACCAGCTTCTCGGACGGATCGAGGTTCTTGGACGCCAACTGGCCGGTGAGCGACGCGCCGAGCGAAAGGTTCTGGGTGATGCGCTGCACGCGGCTGCCGTGGAACCACAGCTTGCTGTAGTCGCCCTGGGTGCGCGCGGTGGCGGCGTCGATGGCGCGCGGCAGCGGCGATTCGATGTCCAGCCGGCCACCCGACAGCGCCAGGTAGAAGCTGCTGGTGCCGCCGCCGCCGATGTCGTCGCTATGGTCGCCGTACAGCGACAGGATCAGCACGTCGGCATCGGCCAGGCGGTTGGCGGTCGGGAACAGGTCCAGCCGGTCCTCGAATTCCCGATGCTCGAAGGTCAGGCCCGTGTACAGGTTGGTGTCGCGCGAACGGATCAGGGGCAGCGAGCCGTACACGCTGGCCACCTTGGCGGTGCCGTTGGCGCCCAATGGCTTGAACTGCTTGCCCAGTTCGTACTCCAGCCAGCTGTAGGCGACGCCGGCCGTGGCCCGCCCCAGCATCGTCTGGTAGGAAGCGCGGCCGTAGCTGAGACCCTCGCCCGAAGTCAGTAGGCGCAGGCTGGCCACGTCGCCGCGGCCCAGCGGGTTGTTGAAGTTGATCTGGCCACCCACCCGGTTCTCGCCGGTGTAGGGATTGCCGGCGTTGTCGGCGTCCACGAAGCCGGTGATGCGGTGTCCCGGTTCGACGTCGATGATCAGGTCGCTGCTGCCCGGCGCGGTGCCCGGGGCCAGCGTGGAGCGGATGTTGACGCCCGGGATGTCCGACAGGCGCAGCAGGCGGTTCTCCAGCGGTTCGATCTGGATCGGCTCGCCGGTGGCGGGGGCGTCCAGGACCTCGCGCACCAGGCCGTCGGACAGGTCGCTCTTGTTGCGCAAGACGACCTCACCGTAGCGACCCTCGCTGACGGCGATGGTCACCACGTGGGTGCTGATGTCCTGCGCCGGCAGGTAGGCCTGCGCGACGAAGTAGCCGCGTTCGCGGTAGTAGGCGGTGATGCGCGCGGCCATCGCCTGCAGCTCGGCCAGCGTGGACTCGCTGCCAGGCACGAAGCCGGTGGCGGCCAGCAGTTCGGCCTCGGTGAAGGCGACGGCGCCGGTGACGCGCACTTCGTTGACCAACACGCGGGCGCCTTCGGCACCGGTATCGACTGCGGCCGCGGACTCTTCGATGAGCACCTGTGGCGCCGTGCGCGGCAGTTCAACGGGCGGCCGCAGCTGGTTGAGCTGGCTGCCGGCACCGGGGGGCTGCTGCGCGTACGCACTGTGGCTCAGCGCCAGCAGCGCCAGCGGAAGGATTCTCGATCGCATTTTCATGGGAGCCTTCCCTTTTCGGGGGCAATGTCCCGGCCACCGTGGGTGGGAGGGCGCAGCAGGAGTGCAGCCGATGGGGCGTCACGCATTCGCATGCGCAGGGCGACCGGCTGGCCGTCTATCGGCGAAGGCTTGGATGTGAAGGTCTTCGCGTGGCCTTCACTATCGACGTTCAGGAAGGCGCACCTATGTGCGTTGTCGCGCTTAGCGCAGCGGTTGTTTCGCTGCCGTTGGGTTTCGCGCCGAAGGAGTGTGACTCAGTTCGCGTTCGCGGTGCCGGCCAGGATCATCGCCTCGGCCACCCATTCCGCCGCGCGGATGCCGTCCACGCCCGCCGACAGGATGCCGCCGGCATAACCCGCGCCTTCGCCGGCCGGGAAAAGGCCGCGTGTGTTGAGGCTCTGGCCGTCTTCGCCCCGCGTGAGGCGCACGGGCGAGGAGGTGCGGGTCTCGACGCCGGTGAGCAGGGCGTCGGCCATGTCGAAGCCCTTGATCTGCTTTCCAAACGCCGGCAGCGCTTCGCGGATGGCGTCGATGGCGTAGCGCGGCAGGGCGGTGGACAGGTCTCCCAGGCGAATGCCCGGCGTATACGAAGGAACCACGGCGCCCAGCTCGGCGGAGGGCTGGTTGGCGATGAAGTCACCGACCTTTTGCGCGGGCGCTTCATAGGTTTCACCGCCCAGCCTGAAGGCCACCGACTCCCAGTGCCGCTGCAGCGCGATGCCCGCCAGCGGACTGCCGCTGGGGTCGAACTCGGCGAAGTCTTCCGGCGTGATGCCCACCACGATGGCGGCGTTGGCGTTGCGCTCGTTGCGCGAGTACTGACTCATGCCGTTGGTGACCACGCGGCCCGGCTCGCTGGCGGCAGCCACCACGGTGCCGCCGGGGCACATGCAGAAGCTGTAAACCGAGCGCCCGTTGCGGCAGTGGTGCACCAGCTTGTAGTCGGCAGCACCCAGCAGCGCATGGCCCGCCTGCGGGCCAAAGCGCGCTTCGTCGATCACCGACTGCGGGTGCTCGACGCGGAAGCCGATGGAGAAGGGCTTGGCTTCCATGTAAACGCCCTGCGCATGCAGCATCGCGAAGCTGTCGCGTGCGCTGTGGCCCAGCGCCATCACCACGTGGTCGGCGCGCAGGGTCTCGCCGCTGGCCAACACCACGCCGCGCAGGTGGCGCACGCCATCGACATCCACCTCCACGGCGAGGTCGTCGACGCGCTGCGAGAAGCGGATCTCGCCGCCCAGGCCTTCGATGGTGGCGCGCATGTGTTCCACCATCGACACCAGGCGGAAGGTGCCGATGTGCGGCTTGTTCACGTACAGGATTTCGTCGGGCGCGCCGGCCTTGACGAATTCGTCCAGCACCTTGCGGCCCAGGTGGCGCTTGTCGCTGATCTGGCTGTAGAGCTTGCCGTCGGAAAACGTGCCTGCGCCGCCTTCGCCGTACTGCACGTTCGACTCGGGGTTGAGCACCTTCTTGCGCCACAGGCCGAAGGTGTCCACGGTGCGCTCGCGCACTTTCTTGCCGCGCTCGAGGATGATCGGCCGCAGGCCCATCTGCGCCAGCACCAGGCCGGCGAACAGGCCGCAGGGGCCCATGCCGACCACGACCGGGCGCAGCGTCTGCGCCGGCGACGGTTTGGCGATGAAGCGGTAGGTGGTGTCGGGCGTGGGCGTCACCTTGACGCGGTGGCTGCGCGAAGCCGAACGCTTGAGCACCGCGGCCTCATCGGCCACGTCCACGTCCACCGAATAGGTCAGCACGATATGCCCCCGCTTGCGCGCGTCGTAGCTGCGCTTGGCCACCGACACCGACCGCAGGTCGCCGGCCTCCACGCCCAGGCGCGCCAGGACGGCCTGCGTCAGCGCGGGCCCGGCGTGGTCTAGGGGCAGGGTGATGTCGGTCAATCGCAGCATGGGGCGGGCAGGGGCGGCCTGGGAAGGCGCCCATAATCCCACGGACACCCCTGGCCGCGCTCAGGCGCTGCTGGGCAACTCGTCAAAATGGAGGCCGCACTCGCGCTTGAGCCCGAAGAAGCGGGTGTCCTGTTCGCTCATTCCCGGCTGCCACGGGCGCGTGGTGTGCACGTCGCCGATCGACACGTAGCCCTGGTCCCACAGCGGGTGGTAGGGCAGGTCATGCCTGGCCAGGTACTGCCCCAGGTCGCGGTCGCTCCAGTCGGCCAGCGGGTGCAGCTTCCAGCGGCCGTCCTTGATCTCCAGGAAATCGATGTCGGCGCGCGTGCTGGCCTGGCTGCGGCGCAGGCCGGCGATCCAGGTGCGCACGCCCAGTTCCGACAGCGCGCGGTTCATCGGTTCCACCTTGCGCAGGCGGTTGTAGCGGTCGATGCCTTCCACGCCGTTTTCCCAGAGGCGGCCCAGCCGCGCTTCCATCCAGGCGATGCCCACCTGCGGGCGGTAAACCTTCAGGTTCAGGCCCAGGCGCTCGGTCAGCTGGTCGACGAAGCGGTAGGTTTCCGGGAACAGGTAGCCCGTATCCACCAGGATGACGGGCAGGTCGGCGCGTGCGCGCGTAGCCATGTGCAGCGCCACCGCCGACTGCGCGCCGAAACTCGACGACAGCGCATGCTCGCCCGACAGCGATTCCAGCGCCCACTCGATGCGCTGGGGCGCGGTGAGGCCGGTCAGCCAGGCATTGAGTTCGGCCAGCGCCTGCCGGGACTCGGCCGCTGCGGTGGGATCGGGGACGATGCTCATGACGCCAACTCCAGGGGAATGCCGATGCGCGGCGTGACCACGCCGGTGCGCACCAGGAAATCGCCGAATCCTTCGGCGGGGCGGCGCTGCGCGGCGTAGTCGGCCAGCAGCGGATCCAGGGCCGCGAGGATCTGCGGCTCGTCGATGTTTTCGCGGTACAGCGCGTTCAGGCGTTGGCCGCGGTGGTCGGCGCCCAGCATCAGGTTGTAGCGGCCGGGCGCCTTGCCCACCAGCGCGATCTCGCCCAGGTAGGGCCGCGAGCAGCCGTTGGGGCAGCCGCTGATGCGCAGGATGATGGGCGCATCCATCAGGCCGTGTGCTTCCAGCAGCGTTTCCACTTTTGAAGTGAGGGCGGGCAGGTAGCGCTCGGCTTCGGCCATGGCCAGGCCGCAGGTGGGCAGGGCCACGCAGGCGATGGACTTCAGGCGCAGCGGGCTGGCCGTACGGAAGCCGTCCAGCCCGTGCGCGTCCACCAGCGCGTCGATGCGCGCGCGCTGGGACGCCGGCACGCTGGCGACTACCAGGTTCTGGTTGGGCGTGAGCCGGAAGTCGCCTTCATGGACCTTGGCGATTTCGCGCAGGCCTGTTAGGTGGGCGCCGTCGGCGCCGTCCTGGATGCGGCCCGACAGCAGGCGCAGCGTGAGGTGCCAGGTGCCGTCATGCCCTTCAACCCAGCCGAAGCGGTCGCCGCTGTGGTCGAAAACGAAGGGGCGCGCCGGGGGG
>NZ_JAIBFH010000416.1 GCF_019459675.1 Arenimonas sp. | reverse complement strand
GTCCCGGGTCAGCAGAGCCCGCGCGCCGCCCGGGTGTTGGGTGTAATAAATTTTGACGTTGGGGTAGAGATTATGGGGGGCGAACCCACCCAACTCGTCGATCAGCATCACGGGGTAGCGGTCGTAGCCCATGGTGATGGGCACGTGCACCCACGGGCGGCCGGGAATCAGGTCGGCGCAGAACACCAGCCCACCGTGCGGCCGGCCCTGCGCATTGGCCACGCCGACGATCTCGGCCAACATCAGGCCGGGGGTATGGCCATGGCTGAAATGGAAACGCACCGCGTCCCCCAGCGCGCGGCAATGGTCGCCATGCACCACTTCCAGCCGGCCGCTGGCTTCCAGCAGCCCGGCCAGTTCCGGAATGAAGCTGGCGCGGTCGCGCGGATGCGGGTGCTGCGCGCGCTGCCAGTGCTCGGCGCCGACCACGAACGTGGCGTTCGGGAACAGCAGCGCCGGCGCGGCGCCGTCCGCCCACGCTGCCAGCAGGCCGCCAGCGTGGTCGAAGTGCAGGTGGCTGAGCACCACCACGTCAACGTCTTCGTGCGAGAAGCCGGCTTTGGCAAGGGAATCGAGCAGCACGTGGCTTTCTTCCGCCACGCCATAGCGATCGCGCATCTTCGGGTCGAAGAAGGCGCCGATACCGGCCTCAAACAGCACCACCTTGCCGTTCAGCGGGCTGGCCAGCAGCGCGCGGCAGGCCAGCGGGATGCGGTTTTCTTCGTCCGGCGGCAGCCACTTGGCCCACATCGCCCGCGGCGCGTTGCCGAACATCGCGCCGCCGTCGAGGCGCTGCGAGTTGCCCATGATCGACCAAAGCTTCATCGCACTTGCTCCTTCCGGTAGCCCGGCTGCGCGGAGGCTATCTGTAGATGGCGGATTCGTCGGTGGACGAGCCCTTGCCGACGCCCTTCCAGCGGCCGTCGGTACCTGCCTCGACTTCGCCGGTGGCGCGGTTCCACAGCACCACCTGCATATTGCCCCAGCTGCGGTCGCCAATGGCCACGTCATGGCCGCGCGCCTTGAGCGCCGCGACTTCCGCGGCGCTGAAGGCCTCGGGTTCAGCCGACAGCTGGTCGGGAAGGTACTGGTGGTGGAAGCGCGGTGCGTCGGCCGTGGCCTGCGCCCCCTTGCCGTCCATCAGCTCGAACAGGCCCAGCAGCACCATGGTGACGATGCGGCTGCCGCCCGGCGTACCCAGCACGGCCACGCGGTCGCCGCCAAGCAGGAAGGTCGGGGTCATGGAAGACAGTGGGCGCTTGCCCGGCGCAATCGCGTTGGCGTCCTCGCCCACCAGGCCGAACGCATTGGGCACGCCCGGCTTCACCGAGAAATCGTCCATCTCGTTGTTGAGCAGGAAGCCCGTGCCCGGCACCACCAGCGAATTGCCGTAAGGCAGGTTCACGGTTTGGGTGACCGCGGCCAGGTTGCCTTCGGCGTCGATGATGGAGAAGTGCGTGGTGTCGGGGCGCGACGGCGGCACGGTGACGCCCGGCAGCATGTCGCTGGGCGTGGCGCGCTCGGTGTTGATGCCCGCGCGCAGGCCGGCGGCGTAATCCTTGCCGGTCAGCAGCGGCACCGGCACCTGCACGAAGTCCGGGTCGCCCAGGTAGATGGCGCGGTCGCGGTAGGCGCGCCGCATCGATTCCACCACGACGTGGCTGCGCGCCACCCGGCCCAGCTTGGCGTAGTCGTAGCCGTCCAGCACGTTGAGGATGGTGGCCAGCGCCACGCCGCCCGACGACGGCGGCGGCGCAGTGACAATTTCGAAGCCGCGGTGGCGGATGCGGATGGGCTCGCGCTCGACCACGCGGTACTCGGCCAGGTCGCGTTCGCTCCAGATTCCGCCGGCCTTGCGCACGCCGGCGACCAGGCGCTTGGCGTAGGCGCCGCGATAGAAACCGTCGGCGCCCTGGCGCGCAATCAGCTCCAGCGTTCGCGCGTAGTCTTCGTTGCGCATCAGCGTGCCCTGCGCCGGCACCGCGCCCTTGCGAAGGAACAGCGTCGCCGCCGCAGCATTGCCGGCAATCGAATCGCGGCGGTAACCGAGCATCGCGGCGTTCTTGGGGCCGAATTTCCAGCCTTCGCGGGCCAGACGGATGGCCGGCGCCAGCGACTGCGACAGCGGCAGCCGGCCGTAGCGGCTCGCCAGGTGCTGCAGCGCCGCCGGCGTACCCGGGATGCCCGCGGCCAGCGCGCCGTCCACCGAAAGCTTGCGGTTGGCGTTGCCCTGCGCGTCCAGGAACATGTCGCGGGTGGCGGCCAGCGGCGCCCGTTCGCGCGCGTCCACGAATACGTCGCGGCCGTCCTTGGCGGTATGCAGCAGCAGGAAGCCGCCGCCGCCCAGGCCGGAACTTTCCGGCTCCACCAGCCCCAGCGTCGCGCTGACGGCGATGGCGGCGTCGAAGGCGTTGCCACCCTTGGCCAGCACTTCCAGCCCCGCGTCGGTAGCGTAGGCATTGGCGCTTGCGATGGCGGCCTGGCGCGGCGGATCGGTGCGCACCGGCGCATCGGCCAGCGCCAGCGGCGAAAGGAGCAAAAGGCCAAGAACAAGGGAACGAATCACGCGAGAGACTCCTGCTGCAGGTTCAGGTACTTCGCGAACAGCTGCTCGCGGGACTCGGGTTGCGCCAGGTCGAGGTCGATGCACTCGACGGGGCAGACGACCACGCATTGAGGTTCGTCATGGTGGCCCACGCACTCGGTGCTCCGGCGCGGGTCGATCACGTAGATCGTCTCACCCTGGCTGATGGCGTCGTTGGGGCAGGCCGGGGCGCAGACGTCGCAGTTGATGCAGAGCTGGTTGATCAGTAATGACATGGAAGGCGCCCGGGGCCCCCCCCCCGCCGCCCCGG